>NZ_CP113064.1:3300000-3501928 GCF_026625805.1 Brevundimonas sp. SL130 | reverse complement strand
CGTGATTTTGTGTTTCAATTTAATTCGCTGATTAATCCCAGAAAATAAATGTATTGCGAGATGCAGTACTAGAAATATCCGTTGAGATAAAATGCCGATTTTTCGTCACCCTAAACAAACACGCACGGCCAATCCGGACAAAAGTGAAACGCTCTTTGCTGATCGGTTGATCAAGAGTGGCCTGTTCGACCCGGTTTGGTATCTTTCGCGTTATAGAGACGTGGCGGAAGCCAAAATGGATGCTTTCGAGCATTTCACTAAGCATGGCCACAGTGAAGGTCGAGAGCCTAATGGATTGTTTGACTCAATCTGGTATCTCGAAAGAAATTCCGATGTTGCTGAATCTGGTATGTCGGCCCTGCAGCATTATTCAGCATATGGCGCTTACGAAGGGCGCCCCCCTCATCCACTTTTTGACCCCAAGTGGTATGAAGACACACAGAGACCGAACCTGCGTAGTCATGGCTTTACGCCGTTACAGCATTACCTAAATTATGGACGATATGAAGGCGCTCTTACACGTAGCATCGTCGATGAGCATTATTCGTCGAAGTCCTTGGGCCTGGTTGAGCCGGTGTTTCAAACCCCCCAGCTTCAGGGGCCGAGCATCGCAGTCGCGGTGCACATATACTATGGCGACCTGGCTGATGAAATTTGCTCATATCTGAAGAACATACCATATCGATTTACGGCTCTGTTTTCTGTTCCTGATGAAAGTGTCGCTGCACAGGTCCGGACCGCCGTGGAGCGGTACGATCTAGATTGCAGTGTAGAATTTCATATGGCTCAAAATAGAGGGAGGAATTTTGGCCCCTTCTTGGTTGCGTTCAGGGAGCGCATACTGAGCCATGACCTGTTTCTTCACATTCATGGTAAAAAGTCGCTTCGCACTGGGGATACGCAGTCGCTTTGGCGCAAGTCACTTTATGAAGGGTTACTTGGATCTAGCACCCTTGTTTCGGCTGTAATTGGAAAATTCGCGCAAGATCAGCAGATGGGGATGGTTTATCCTTCGACCCACCGTCAATTCGGTCCGTGGTTCCACAGCTGGTTGGGCTCAGGCCATAGAGGCGCAGAGCTCTTCAGAAGAATTGGAATTAAAAAATATAGATCGAAAGGAAGCATAGATCTTCCTGTTGGAGGCATGTTCTGGGCGAGAACATCAGCCCTTAGAAGCCTTTTAACTTACAATTGGAAGTACGAATATTTTGATGCCGAACCGTCTCATCACGACGGAACCCTTGCGCACGGGATAGAGCACGGTTTGTGCGATATAGTTCGTCACCACAGTTATGATTATATCGAGTACGACCATTATTACGGCGTGTACCGTAGAAATTGGAACGAAAAACTCCTATATAAATACAAGGAGTCTGGCGATTTCTCGAGATGGATGGTTGATTATCACGACACCATCTCGTTTGATTTCTACGACACCCTATTCTGCAGGGCGGCCGTTACGCCGGACGACGTTCATAACTATATCGGCTGGGCGCTTAAAGCGCGTAATCTCATCGATGATGAGGCCGATTTCTACCCATTGAGGAAGGAAGCTGAGGCGCACGCACGCTCCGTAGGTGCGCGCGGCGATGTGAACCTCGACGAAATTTACGCATCCTTCCCAGCGATAAGCACGTGGCCGGTGAAGGCGGTGAAGGCGGCCAAGGCGCTTGAGCTGGAGGTCGAGCGTAAATGCTTGAAGCCTCGTCAAGACATCACTGGCTTGCTCAAACAGGCGCGAGCCTCGGGCAAGAGAACGCTTATTGTGAGCGACTCATATATGCCGAAGTCATTCTTCGAGCGAGTGCTCGCGGATCATGACATGTTTGATCTTGTCGATGAGCTGATCATATCGTCAGATGTCGGTATGCGTAAGGATCGCGACGACGTGTGGGCGATGATTCATGAGTCAGAGTGTAACGACAGGAAGTTTGTTCACTTCGGCGATAATGAAGAATCCGACATTCATTTGCCTACCATCAGGGGCATCCCGAGCGTTCATGTTCTTAACACTACCATGCTCGCTGAAATCCGGGGCGTTCTAGAAAATGATTCTTGGCGTGTAGAGAGAACTAAATGGCGTGACGGAGTGGTGATTGGGCCTGTTATGGCGGAGTTGTGTTCCAACGCGTTTGTAGATGACCCGTCTTTCCGACCGGTGACAATTAATTCCGCTGATCGGATCGGGTATGCCGTGTTCGGCCCCATCTACTTCGGCTTTTTTACCTGGTTAATCAATCACCCGAGAATAAAAAGCGTGAACCGCATTGGTTTCCTTGCCAGGGAAGGTCTGTTTATTAAGGAAAACTATGATTATATAAGATCCTTGACTGTCGGTTCGAAAATCAGGCTTCCTGAATCCGGATATTTCCACATATCGCGTCGTCTTGCGATTGGGGCGGCGCAAGCCGAAGGGCTAGATCTCGACTTTGTCATGCGAGGTTCCGCGTTCCGGGGAACCTTTGCCGAATTCCTTATGGCCAGAGCTGGCTTCGAACTTGACTCTGGGTCAGGCCTCTCCGATGCGCCGGTCTCTACGGAAAGCGTTTCTCAGAAGGAGGTGCTGGCGAAGATGCTCCGCACGGTCGAAGAAGACATTGTGTCCGCGGGAGCGAAAAAGAAAGCACTTCTCCTGGATTATGCCGCCCAGAACGGCTTCCTCGAGCCAGGATTGAGCGTGGTCGACCTCGGTTATAGCGGTACGATTCAGAAGGCGCTTCAGACCATTCTCCCGAACCCGTTGACTGGCTATTACATGGTCACCACGCCGGAGATCGTCGATGTATTTGATGCGGGCAGCTCGGCTCACGCCTTCTATTCGGAAGTGGGCAGTCGTCCGGAAAGCGCCGTCAAAAACCTGTCTATGATCCTTGAGGCCCTGCTTACAGCCGATCATGGATCTGTGATAGACTACGTCCGGGAAGGTAAGAAAATTGCCCCAGTCTTTAAAGACGGCGGGGTTTCTCAGCAAGAATTCGACTATCTTCGGTGTCTGAATGGTGGCGCTAAACGTTACATCAAAGATGTAATCACGACGTATGGCCCTGAAGTCGTCCAAACTGTGTACGACCCGGCAACCTGTGAAGCGATGCTGAGGGCGCTGGCAGAAGGTCGTATAGTTCCTCCGACCGAGTTCTGGGAAAAACTGCACGTGGAAGATGACTTCTGTGGGAACGGCGAGATCTCGGTTTCTAGGATTTACGGTCTGTAGGCGTTGATATAGGGGGCGCTGGTGATCTGCCTCCAGGGAAACTGGGCCTGTGGGCCTACGCCCACGGCGTCACCCTGGACTTCCCCCGCCCCGGCAAGCCAACGGACAACGCCTTCATCAAAGCCTTCAACGGACACTTCCAAGCCGACCGCCTGAACATCCACGGGTTCCTGACGCCAGCAGTTGCGGTTGAAAAGTTGGCGCCCTGGCGCAGCGACTACAACGAGATCCGGCCCACCGGGCGATCTGTGATAATCCGCCGATCACGTTGACGAATCCAGGTGGCGCAACCATCCCGTCACCCGAGCTTGGGCTGGAAAAGTCCAGCTCCGGATCCTCTAGAGCATTTGGCGGCCTGATTGAATCGTTTGGGATTCCCAAGGGGTCCGGGTTCTGATTCAACCTTCGTGCTGGATGCGGAGGCCGGCATGAATGAGCAAGGCGCTATCGGTAGATTTGCGTGATCGTGTGATCGCGGCGATTGAGGGCGGGATGTCGTGCCGTCAGGCGGCGGCCCGGTTTGGGGTGAGCGCGGCCAGCGCGATCCGCTGGCGCTCGCGGGTCCGCAGACAGGGCGACGACCGGCCGGGGCCTCTGGGCGGTGACGTGACCCCCTGAAACTCCTCCAGGAATAGCTAGAGTCCGCCCCTCGAGAGGACGGACAGAATGAAGAGATCACGGTTCACGGAAGAACAGATCATCGGGATCCTGCGCGAGCAGGAGGCCGGTGTTCCGGTGGCGGATCTGTGCAGGAAGCACGGGCTGAGCTCGCCGACCTTCTACAAGTGGAAAGCCAAGTATGGCGGCATGGACGTGTCGGAGGCCCGGCGTCTGAAGGCGCTGGAAGAGGAGAACGCCAAGCTGAAGCGTATGCTGGCGGACTCGATGCTGGACAACGTCGCGCTGAAGGATCTGCTGGGAAAAAGTGGTGACGCCCGCTGCGCATCGAGAGGCGGCGGCGCACCTGCAGTCGGCCTACGAGATGAGCGAGCGGCGGGCCTGCCGGGTGCTGGGCGTGGATCGGACGAGCGTGCGCTACCAGGCGACACGCCCGGACGACGACGGCGTCCTGCGCGATCGGCTGAAGGCTCTGGCTCAGGAGCGTCGGCGGTTCGGTTATCGTCGCCTGCACGTCCTGCTTCGGCGCGAGGGGCATGCGGTCAACAAGAAGCGGGTCCAGCGGATCTATCGCGAGGAGAAGCTGACGGTGCGCCGGCGCGGCGGGCGCAAACGCGCCATGGGCGCCCGGCGTCCACTGGAGATTCCCCTGGTCGCCAACCAGCGCTGGTCGCTGGACTTCGTCTCCGATCAGATGACCGATGGGCGGCGCTTCCGCATCCTGACGGTGATCGACAACTGCACCCGCGAATGCCTCGGGCTCGTCGCCGACACCTCGCTGTCAGGGCGACGGGTGGCGCGCGAGTTGGACGCCATCATCCTGCGGCGGGGACGCCCGGACACGATCACCAGCGAACCGAAGGTCGGCGCAGCCACAACGGCACGGAATATACGTCCAACGCCATTCTGGCCTGGGCGGACGAGGCCGGCGTCGGCTGGCATTACATCGCGCCAGGCAAGCCTCAGCAGAACGGCTTCAACGAGAGCTTCAACGGCCGCCTGCGTGACGAACTGCTGAACGAAACGCTGTTCCGATCACTATCGCACGCCCGTTCGGTGCTCGAAACTTGGCGGCGCGACTACAACGAAACCCGGCCGCACTCGAAGCTGGGATGGCTGACGCCGCAGGCTTACGCCGCAGGCTTACGCAGATGCGCTCAACGGACAGATCGGCCGGTCCGCTGCGCGGGTTGGAGGCTGCGCTGACCGGCCTCTTGCCAACACCACAAACCCCAGTTCAGATCACCAAAGGACTCTCGTTATCGCTGGATGAGAAACGGGGGTCACGTCACGCTCTATACGACAAGACCGCCAACAGCTCCCTCGCATTCGTCCGCGTCGCATCAATACGGCGGTGGATCGGGCGCTTTGTCCACACGGCATAAGACGGTCATTGCAGTCGAATAATCGGCATAGTTACTGCCAAAGATAATAGTCGGACACGTAGTAGGAGCCCGTGCTGTTGGGGTCGATACGCAGTTGCGCGAGTACATAACCCGCTCCTTGTGGAACGGCCGCCACGGCACGTTGTGACGTCCAACCTCTTTCTGTGACGTTCCACTCGCGCGAGAACCGGCTGCCGAAGTTCGAGAAGCCGGGCGGCAGGGCCGATCCTCCAACGAAGACGTCCGCGCCGACCTTAAGGCCCTCGGCAGTGAAGAACTGCAGGCGATGCGCCAGATTGACGATGGTCCCAACCACCTTGTCATAATGGGAGATGAACATCCATTCGCCGCCCGAGACCGGCATTCTGTGGAACCCCAATACTGCGCCGGCTTCGGGAGAAGGAGCCGTCATGCGAACCGCGTATCTGCGATTCTCGCGTACGCTGTCGCGGGTCAGCATGGTTCGGGAAGGGGGGGAGCTGTCGGGACAAAGGTCGAGGCTGCCGGCGGCGCCTTGGATCGAGAACTCCGGATCGGCGAAGCGCCCCAGGTGCCGGCTGAGCAGGTTGGCCCAGTTGTCCCCGTTGCAGCCTTTGGTCCGGCCGAAGACGCTGGACCTTGCTCCTGTGTACAAGGTGCGTGCGCCCCAGGGGCCAGTCATGTCGACGGTCGCGTTACAGACAATAGTCGAGATGCCGTCCAGGCTGAAAACATCCCGGTCGGCCCAACCCAGGGCGTAGATGTTGGAAGTTTCGTCGACAACCAATTTGGTGACGCCAGAGGTCTTGATCATGTCCGCCTTGGTCGTGGCGTCATTCGTTTCAAGATAGCAGGCGGTCATCTTGGTGTTGGTGTCGATGAGGACGGCGTGCCGTGCATTGTAGTCCAGCGAGCAGTTGTCCAGAACGAGAAGTTGGAGCTTGATCGCTTCGATACCCGTGCCCGACGCGTTGCCGATGTAGCAGCGCCGGAAGGTTATGTTTTCGCCGGAGTTGACACTGCCAGTATTATCCAGACGTATGTTGATGTGGTTTCCCTTGAAGACGCAGTCGTCAGCTCCTGTCAGGAAGAAGTTGCGCATCGGCGTCACCGCGCCGCCGAATCCGATACGAAAATTGCCGATTGAGAAGTTCTTCGGCCGCACGAAATAGGGGCGTGTGGTTGCGGTGTTGTCGAAGCTGAAGCCTATGCCCGTCGATGTTCCTGGGCCTATGATTCCTATCCCTTCGATGGGAGAGAGGCCCGCTAGGGTCATGTCGCGAACATTTTGGCCGCCGTTATCGACGCCAAAATCCTGGCCGTTGGCGTAGGACCAGACGAAGGCGCGTTGAAATTCCGTCAGGGCGCCGGTGCATTTCCAGACCACTCCCTTGCCTCGATAAAAGCGGTCGCTGAAATCTGCGGGGGGCGGATAGGATGAAAAGACGTATTCGCCGGGGGAGAAGTTGACGGTTGTTCGTTTGGGAAGGCGGCTGAACTTGGAACCGCAATCAGATCCATCGGGGCGGATGCCCACCCAGGCGGCGTTGAAATTCTCACCGTCCCACTGTCGCGTCCAGCCCGCGCCGTCTGAGCCTATGACGTACAATCCTGGTCTTTCTGCTTCGGTCGCCTTTTCGTGCTTCATGTAAAAGAGGCCGCCTCCACCGTCTCCGTCCCGTTCGAACCCCCGAACGAGGGCATAGGGGATATGCCTGCCGAGCGCGCGGAGAGCCTCGATATTGGGAACTGAGCTCTCTGCCGTGAGACCGCCGACTGCGGCCACGTCTTCGGCGGACAAGACACGAAAGCGGTTCGTCATCTACTCCCTCACAATCAATAGGCGGCCCGTGACGGGGCTGACGAGGAATAATCCTCGCTGCTTTTCGGTGACGCCGCAAAAGCCTGCGGGCGCCGCAGTGAAATCGGTCTTGCTGGGGAGGCGGGGGTTGGGGGGCGACGTTGTGGATATAGCTACAGGCGTCATGGTCAGGCTGACCAGAAGGTCTCTGCGGTTCATAGTCGCCGATTCTCCAATGTATGGTCGTCTTTTGGGCCCGCGGCAGTTTGGCCGGCTAGTCCAGCGGCTCGTCTATGGCCTTTAGACAATGAGTCGTGGCTTCCCAGCTTATAATCTTGCCGCCACAATTTATTGCGTTGCAACATATGAATGTCGGTGCGACTGATTGGTTCAACGGCCCTACCGGATGCAGAGATGAAACGTTTCGGGAAGAATATGCTCAAACCCCGTCAGGACCTGAAGCCGAACACGGCGGCCTATGAGACGCAGGCCCTGGTCAAGCCGACGGGGTTCCGAGAATACGACGCCCGCTGGATCCTGGAGAAGGAGATCAATCTTCTCGGCATTCAGGCCCTGGGTCTGGGCCTGGCCACCTATGTCCACGAGATCGGCGTCGCGCCGAAGATCGTCACCGGCCATGATTTCCGCAGCTACAGCCTCAGCGTCAAACAGGCCCTGATCCTGGGTCTGCTGGAAGGCGGGATGGAGGTGCTGGACGTGGGTCTGGCCCTGTCGCCCATGGCCTATTTCGGCCAGTTCGAGCTGGACGCCCCCTGCGTCGCCATGGTCACCGCCAGCCATAACGAGAACGGCTGGACCGGCGTGAAGATGGGGGCAAACAAGCCCCTGACCTTCGGCCCCGAGGAGATGGGCCGGCTGAAGCAGATCGTGCTGAACGGCGAGGGCTTGGCCCGGCCGGGCGGAAAACTGGTCCGGGTCGAGGACTTCCGCGAGACCTATGTCGCCGACGTCGCCTCCAAGGTGCAGATCAAGCGCCCGCTAAAGGTGGTCTGCGCCTGCGGCAACGGCACGGCCGGCGCCTTCGCCCCCGACGCCCTGCGCCGGATGGGGGTCGAGGTGATCGAAATGGACACCGACCTCGACTATAACTTCCCCAAATACAATCCGAACCCGGAAGACCACGCCATGCTGGTGCAGATGGCTCAGCGTGTTCGCGAGACCGGCGCCGACCTGGCCCTGGGCTTCGACGGCGACGGCGACCGCTGCGGCGTGGTGGACGACACGGGCGCGGAAATTTTCGCCGACAAGATCGGCCTGATGCTGGCCCGCGACCTGTCCAAGGTCTATCCGGACAGCACCTTCGTGGTCGATGTGAAATCGACCGGCCTCTACAAGACCGACGAGATCCTCAAGGCCAATGGCGCCGAGGTGGTCTACTGGAAGACCGGCCATTCCTACATCAAGCGCAAGACTGCCGAACTGGGCGCCCTGGCCGGGTTCGAGAAGTCGGGCCATTTCTTCATGGCCGGCGACCTGGGTCATGGGTACGACGACGGCCTGGTCGCCGCCGGGGCGGTCCTGGCCATGCTGGACCGCAATCCCGGCAAAAAGCTCAGCGAACTGAAGGCCGCCCTGCCGGACGCCTGGACCAGCCTGACCATGTCGCCCCATTGCGACGATGAGCTGAAGTACGAAGTGCTGGAGCGGATCGTGAAGGAATACTCCGACCTGGCCGAGGCCGGCGGCGAGATCCTGGGCCGAAAAATCCTCGAGGCCATCACTGTCAACGGGGTGCGGGTGCACCTGGAAGACGGCTCCTGGGTCCTGGTCCGCGCCTCGTCGAACAAGCCCGAACTGGTGGTGGTGGTCGAGAGCATGCGCTCCGAGGACGACATGCGCGACCTGTTCCGCAAGGAGATCAAGCCGCGCCTGGCCGCCTATCCCGAGATCGGCGCCTTCAACCAGGAAATTTGATGCCGGCGACCGACGTCCCGTCATCTTGGCGTGGTTGAGTGAAGACGGCTTGCGCCTGCGGAATGCCTTGGGGGAACGATGAATCTCTATCCGGTGATTATGTGCGGCGGCGCCGGCACCCGGCTTTGGCCAGCATCGCGGCCGTCGCGGCCCAAGCAGTTTATTCCGCTGTCGGGCAACCGATCGCTGTTTCAGGAAACAGTGCTGCGGGTGGCGCCCCTGGCGGACACGGGCGGACGCCTGATCGTCGTCGGGGGCGTGGCGCACCGTGAGGCCATTCTGGCGCAGCTGGCCGAATTGGGCGTGACCGCCCAAATTTTGCTTGAGCCGGAAGCGCGGGATTCTGCTGCGGCCATGGCCGTCGCTGCGGCCTGGACCGTACGGCGTGATCCGAACGGCGTGAATATCTTCGTCGCCTCGGATCACCACATCCCGGATTATCAAGCCTTCCGCACGGCCGCGGAACGGGCCGCCGAGGCGGCACAGGCGGGATTGATCGTGACGCTGGGCGTCACGCCGACCGAGCCGTCCTCGGCCTACGGCTATATCGCGGCTGAGGGTGAAGGCCTGTCCGCTGTAAAGGCCTTCGTCGAAAAGCCGGATCGGGACACCGCCGAGCGCTACATTGCTGATGGCTATCTGTGGAACAGCGGCAATTTCATCGTTTCGGCCGCCACCCTGCTGGGGGAACTGCAGTCCGCAGCTCCTGCGGTGGAGGCCGCCGCACGCGAGGCCCTGCCGGACGAAGGCGATGGCGACCTGGCGGTGCTGGGTGCGGCGTTCCGGAGCGCGCCTAAGATCTCGATCGACTACGCCGTCATGGAGAAGACCAAACGAGCCTCGGTCCTGGCCGTGGATTTCGAATGGTCCGATCTCGGCGCGTGGGACGCCGTAGCCGCGACGGGGGAGGGCGACCTCGGCAGTTTTGTCTTTGAGGACGCAGAAGGCTGTATGGCGCGGGCGCCGGAAGGCATGGTGGTCGCGGCCATCGGGGTGCGCAACCTGGCCATCATCGCCGAACGCGACGCCGTGCTGGTCTGCGACCTGAGCCGTAGCCAGGACGTGAAGAAGGTGGTGGAGCGGCTCAAGCTGTCGTCGCCGCAGCACCTCGACTTCGCGCGACTGGCGCCGGAATCCTTGCTGGACGGCGGGGCCCGGTTCACCCGCTGGCTGAACATGCGCGCCTTGCCGATCTGGAGCGCGCTGGGCCAATCGGCGGATGGCGCCTTTGCGGAACTGCTCGGCCTCGACGGGCGGCAGGTCGAAAGCCAACGGCGCGCCCGTGTTCAGGCGCGACAGGTTCAGGTGTTTGCCGACGCCGGACGGATGGGCTGGCATGGGCCTTGGCGTGAGGTCGTGCAAAGCGGTCTGGCGCGAATCGAAGCGGCCTATCTCCGACCCGACGGACTGATGCGGACCGTTCTGGCCGCCGACGGATCGCCGCTCGACGAGACGCCCATGCTGTATGATCAGGCGTTCCATCTCTTCGCGCTCGCTTCGGCCGTGCAGGCGGGGATGGAAGGGGAGCATGAGGGGAGGGCCAAGGCGGTACGAGACCGTCTTCTCGCTGACGCGCCGCCGACGGGCGGGCTGATCGAGAACGGTGCCTATCCGTTCCAGTCCAACTGCCACATGCATCTGCTTGAAGCCGCCTTGGCTTGGGAGATTGTCAGTAAAGATGCGGGCTGGAGCGCGCTCAGCGACAGGATCGTAACCTTGGCTCGTCAGCACTTTATCGACGCCGAGGGCGGCTTCCTACGCGAATTCTTCGCCGAAGACTGGTCGCCGGCGGCGGGCGATGACGGCCGGCTGGTCGAGCCTGGCCATCAGTTCGAATGGGCCTGGCTACTGGCTCGCTACGGCCGCGCGCGTGGCGATGCGTCCGCCATCGACGCGGCGCGCAAACTCTACGCCTTCGGACTGCGTGGCGTCGGCCCGCGTCGTCAGGTCGCCGTCGACGCTATGGACCAGGACGGCGCCGTCCTCAGCCGCCGCGCCCGCCTGTGGCCGCAGACGGAGTGGCTAAAGGCTTCGCTGATCCTCGCGGAACTTTCCGATGACGGCGACCGGACGGGATTGCTCGAACAGGCCGCTATGGCGCAACGGGCCTTGTGGCGTTATCTGACCGACGACGGTCTGTGGCGAGACAAGCTGCTGGAGAACGGCCAGTTCATCGACGAGCCCGCGCCCGCCAGCTCCTTCTACCACATCATGGCGGCCTGGACGCAGTTGCAGGCGACTTCTGAAAGGCTTGGTTTTGAACGCCAGCCGGCGCTGAGGTTCAGGTAGTTTAGACGGCGCTCATCGCAGGCGGGTGCCGATGAGCAGTAAGTGCCTGTGAACTCGACATGTGGGGGATACGATGAACGACACGGTTCTGGTCGCCGGCGGGGCGGGCTACGTCGGCTCGCATGTCTGTCTGGCCCTGTCGCAGGCAGGGTTCCGGCCGGTTGTCTATGACAATTTGTCGAACGGCCACGCCGCCTTCGTCCAGTGGGGCGAGCTGGAGACCGGCGACATCCGCGACAGCGCCCGCCTGGACGAAGTGATCGCCAAGCATAAGCCCGTGGCCGTCCTGCATTTCGCCGCCTTGATCGAGGTCGGGGAATCGGTCAAGGAGCCTGGCCGCTTCTATGAGAACAATGTCGCCGGGGCGATCACCCTGATCGAGGCGGCGCGGCGCGGCGGGATCGAGGTCATGGTCTTTTCCTCGACCTGCGCCACCTATGGCGACCCGGTGCGGCTGCCGATGGACGAGACCCATCCCCAGGCACCGCTGAACCCCTATGGCCGGACCAAGCTGATGGTCGAACAGGCCCTGGCCGACTATTCTACCTACGCCGGCTTCCGCTCGGTCTGCCTGCGCTATTTCAACGCCGCGGGGGCCGACGAAGAGGGCCGGATCGGCGAGCGCCACCACCCGGAAACCCACGCCATCCCCCTGGCGCTGCAGACAGCCCTGGGCCAGCGTCAGGGCTTTAAGCTGTTCGGCGACGACTACGACACTCGCGACGGCACGGCGGTGCGCGACTACATCCACGTCATGGACCTGGCCGACGCCCATGTGCGGGCGCTTAAGTACCTTTTGGACGGCGGCGAAACGACGGTCTTCAACCTGGGCACCGGTACGGGCACGACGGTCAAGGAACTGATCGACACCATCCGCCGCACCACGAACCAGCCCTTCCCGGTCGAGACCACGCCGCGCCGTCCCGGCGACGCCCCCTGCCTGGTGGCGAACAACAGCCGGGCGCGCGAGGTGCTCGGCTGGGCCCCGACCCGGACCCTGGACGACATTGTCCGCACCGCCTGGCGTTGGCATGCGGCCGAACGGGATCGGCTGCCGGGCTAGTCGTACGGGCGCCTCGCGCCTCCATGGAGGGCAACCTTGATAGATGGCCCCGAACGGCAGACGAAAACGCGGAGTATGGCGGCTGGGACTGACGTAGTTGCGTGGCCCGCCCCCTGCGAGTCGCCGTCGCGAGGCTGCCGTGCTCTGAAGCTGTCAGCCGCTGCGTTCGTCCGTCCCTCGCATCGCCGATCTCCACCAGGAGGGGCGGCTAACAAGGCCAAAGAGGCATCTCGGCGATCTGTAACTTTGCTGATCTGCAGAGGCGGCATGCTGCACGCTGTTACAGGCGATCCTTCGTAAGTAGTTGAATTGTCGCGCCTAATCGCCAGGCTGCGAATCTGGGGGGCGGGCGTTCGAATCGCTCCGGGTGCGCCATCTTTTCAAACACTTGCTGTCATTGCTTCGCTTAGCGTGGGGCCCAGGGACCCGCGTGGGACCCAAGACGCAGAAAACCCAATCTATCTAAGCAATCACCGAGGCGCATTGCCGGTCGGGCCGGTCGGGCTGGATGTCCCGTGTCGCGCACTTCTCGATGAGTGTGTCGCAGCGGATGTCGGCGCTTCATGAAGCTGACGAAGGATGCTGGGCGCTAAGCCAGGCGGGGCGAGCGGTTCATGGGTAAAGAAGAGCCCGAAACGTGAAATCGCCTGCTGAGGCGTGGCCATTGCGCCCGAGATGTCCTTGAGGCGCGCCGCCAAGCTTGGTGAGAACACCGCCTCCGTTCAGTCCGTAGTTGCGACCTAGGGTTGGGTTTTTGTTGTGGGGCGATTTGGCCCTAATTTCCGGTAACCTTACTAGAATTTGAGGGCTTTTTTCTAGGTACACTTCCGTATCTTTTGCTTGATGTCGGCTTAACCGTCTTTCGTAATGATGCGTTTTAGTTGTGGTGCGATCCGTCCTGTAAATGGGGGGTTACGATTGTAGGAACGGCCAAAGAAAAGGCGCACGGCCGCTGCCGTCGCCAAGCCGCGTCTCGACCGTGATCTGCACATTATTCATCTGCGTCCGGACGTCCGCGTCGGTCGCTCTCGTCGTTCGTCATTGAGCGTTTGCTCGGGGAGATAGCCATGCGTTTCACCATCAAGGCCAAGCTGATCATGACCTTCGGGCTGTTGATCGTGGCGATCAGCGTGCTCGTCGGCGTATCCCTAACCCACTTGTCGTCTTTGAATGCGGGGATCCATCATGTGCTGGCCGGCCCGGCCGCTCAGTTGAGCCGCACCCAGAGTATAGAGACCGAGTTCAGCGGCTATGTGCGACGCCAACGCGGCATGCTGTTGAGCGAGGATCCGAACGTCGTGCGAGAAATGTCGAGCGAAAACAATCAGGCGCGCGCCAATCTGGATCAACTGCTGGCCCAGGGTCAGGCGGCCACGTCTGAACAGGCCGGGGCCGAATGGGTCGCCCTGGCGCAGGCGTGGGCCGTCTACAAGCCGATCGGCGAGGAAATCGACCGGCGCGCCGTTGCGGGCGACAAGGCCGGCGCCACAGGTCTGATGATGAACGAGGCGCGCGCCAGCCTCGGAGCGATCGAGGAAGCGGCGGAGCGCATCGTCAAAACCGACAAGGCGCTGATGGGTGAGGCGGACGAGGAGGCGACGGCGGTCTTCGAGGAGGCCCGCAATAGCCTGATCATCGCCGCCGTCATCGCCTTGCTGGGTGCGATCGCCGGCTGTGTCGGGATTATTTTAGTGGTCAGCAAGGGCCTGGCCCGCGCCTGCGAAGCGGTTCGCCTCGTCGCCGAGGGCGATCTGACCAAGAACGTCGCCGTGACCAGTCGAGACGAGATCGGCGACATGCTGACCGACCTGAACCGGATGATAGAACGCCTGCGCGGGGTCATCGGCGACGCCCTGTCGGCGGCCGACAATGTCTCGGCGGGCAGCCAGGAACTGTCGTCTTCCTCGGAACAGATGAGCCAGGGCGCGACCGAACAGGCCGCCGCCGCCGAACAGGCTTCGGCCTCGATGGAAGAAATGGCCGCCAATATCAAACAGAACGCCGACAACGCCGCCCAGACCGAGAAGATCTCGCGCCAGTCGTCCAAGGACGCAGAAACCAGCGGCGAGGCGGTTCACCGTGCGGTGGACGCCATGCGCACCATCGTGGCCAAGATCGGCATCGTGCAGGAGATCGCCCGCCAGACCGATCTTCTGGCCCTGAACGCTGCGGTCGAGGCCGCCCGCGCCGGGGAGCACGGCAAGGGCTTCGCCGTCGTCGCCTCGGAAGTGCGCAAACTGGCCGAACGCAGCCAGACGGCCGCCGCCGAAATCGGCGCCGTGTCGGGCGACACCGTCAAGGCGGCCCAGGACGCCGGCGAGATGCTGCAACGCCTGGTGCCGGACATCCGCAAGACCGCCGAACTGGTGTCCGAGATCAGCGCCGCCTGCCGCGAACAGGACGTCGGCGCCGCCCAGATCAATGACGCCATCCAGCAACTGGACAAGGTGATCCAACAGAACGCCGGGGCGGCCGAGGAAATGTCGGCCACCTCCGAGGAACTGGCGGCTCAGGCCGAGGAGCTGCAGACCTCGATCGCCTTCTTCCGCACGGATGCGGCTGGAACGCCCGCGCGCGACCCGGTGCGGGCGCGCGCCCGTCCTGCGACTTTCAAGGCTGCGCGTCCGGCGTCGCCCGCGATTGCGAGGCCGCACGTTCATGCCCAGCAGGCGCGGGCTCAGGGCTTTGCTCTGGACATGACCACCGGCGGCGCGGACGCCGAGGACATGGACTTCCGGGAGAGCGCCTGATGTCCGGCGCGGCCGAGGGGCAAGGCGCGGCCGAGGGCCAGTATGTCGCGTTCGGCCTGGGTGACGAGGTCTTCGCCGCCCCGGTCGGCCTGGTGCGGGAAATCCTGACCTATCAGGCCCCCTCCCGCATCCCCAACGGTCCGGACTATCTGCTGGGCCTGACGGACGTGCGGGGTCGGGGGGTGCCGACGGCGGATCTGCGGATCCGCCTGGGCATGGCGCCGGTCGAGCCGACGCTGAACACCCGTATCCTGGTGCTGGACCTCCCGCTGGAGGATCGGGTGCTGAGCCTGGGTCTGGTCGCCGACCGGGTGTTCGAGGTCACGGCCTTCACCGCCGACCAGATCGAGTCCTCGCCCGACATCGGCGTCAAATGGCGCTCGGACTATATCTCGGGCGTCGTCCGCCGCGACGAGGGATTCGTCGTCCTGATCGATCTGGTGCGGCTGTTGTCGACAACCCAGATCGCCGCTCTGGATTCAGTCTCGTGTGATGAACCGTGCGCGGCCTGAACGGACGGCCATGATCCCAGAGCGAAGCGCGATTTGCGGACCCGCGTCTAAATCGGTCGCTGCGACGTAAATGACGGGCGGAAGGCTTTCCCTTCTCCGCCTCGCATCGCTATTAGGCCCGCAATGACCGACGCTTTCCCTACCGCTCCCGCCGCCCGACTGACCCAGGCCGACGCCGAGGCCGCCGTTCGCACCCTGATCGAATGGGCGGGTGACAATCCTGATCGCGAGGGATTGCTGGAGACGCCGGCGCGGGTGGCGCGCAGCTATCGCGAACTGTTTTCTGGCTATGAAACCGATCCCCTGTCCTATCTGGAAAAGACGTTTGAGGAGACGGGCGGCTACGACCAGTTGGTGGTGCTGAAGGATATCCGTTTCGTCAGCTTCTGCGAACATCACATGTTGCCGGTCGTGGGGCGGGCGCACGTGGCCTATCTGCCGACAGACCGGGTCGTCGGCATATCCAAGCTGGCGCGGGTCGTGCGCGGCTTCGCCCGTCGCCTGCAGATCCAGGAGAAGATGACGGCTGAGATCGCCGAGGCCATCCAGACCGTGCTGAAGCCTCAGGGCGTGGGCGTGGTGATCGAGGCCGAGCACAGCTGCATGACCCTGCGCGGGGTCAACGCCCCGGGCGCCAGCCTGACGACCAGCCACCTGATTGGCGTGGTTCGCGACGATCCGCGAACGCGTGAGGAGTTCATGCGCCTGGTGCGCGGCTAAAGGCCTGTCTGGGGGCCCGTCTCTTGCGAGGTCGGGGTCTTAGGAGACTTTTTCGTGCCCTGGACCCTGATTTCGACCCGAAACGAGACAACACCCATCGCCCGGGGCGGATGGTTGGACGCGCTGCGTTTCATCGTGGCCTTCATGATCATCCTGCACCACTATCAGGCCGCCGGCCCGGTCCCGCTGGCGCAGGCGTTGCACCCGGTGTTTGAACGGGGCGGCTTCCTGCTGACCAACTTCTTCCTGATCGATTCCGGCTATGTGTTGATGCGGGTCTATGGCGCGGCGGTCGGGCAGGGGCGGATGTCGCCGGGCGACTTCTTCCTGAAGCGGTTCCTGCGCGTCGTTCCGGCCCATCTGATCCTGGGGCTGACGCTGGTCGTTCTGGTGGTGCTGGGGACCGCGCTGGGCGCCGCGCCGCGTAATCCGGAGTGGTTCCGCTGGGATCAGTTGCCGGCTCAACTGCTTCTGCTTCAGGCCTATGGGGTTCACGGCGGTCTGGGTTGGAATGCGCCGACCTGGTCGATCTCGGCCTTGATCGGTTGCTACCTCTGCTTCCCCTGGATCCTGCGCGGCCTGACGCGGCTGGGTGCCTGGGGCGCCCTGGCCCTGGGCGTGGGCGCCTATCTGGCCGCCAACCAGCTGTGCTGGAGCCTGTTGGGCTATCCCGTCTATCAGATGCCTATGGGCTATGGTTTCATTCGCGCCCTGCCGTTGTTCTTCCTGGGCATGAGCCTGGCCTGGTTCGCCCAGAAGGTCTGGATCGCGCCTCGCTTCGCCGGCTGGGCCGGCGTCGCCGCCTTCTGTGGCCTGGCGATCGCCCAGGCCTTTGACAAGAACGCTCTGATTTCTCTGGCGATGATCTCGATCATCATTCTGGCCGCCGGCGCCGTGCCGGTGCGCCGCCCGTTGAAACTGGTCGAGACGTCGGCGATGGTGTCCTTTTCCATGTTCATTTCGAACGAGGTGGTGCGCATCGCCTGGTTCGGCCTGGTCAATGTCGCCGTCGCGCGCTTCACCCTGTCGGAGCCGGTTCAATGGGCCCTGTGGGGCGGCGGCGTGCTGGCGGCGGTGGGGTTCGCCTTCGCCTTCCATTTCTTGATCGATGATCGGATTCAGTCGCGGATTCGCGACGGGCTCAAGGCGCGGGGGGCAAGACGCGGTCGGGCGCGTCCCGAAGCCGGAGCCGTGGCCTCGCTCGAGGGTTGATCCGCAAACCAACTTCCAGGCTATCTTCGCACGTTGCCTGCGGGTAACAGAATGGTGTCTTGGGGCGGTGTCACGGCATTTTATCTTGCAATGCAACATTACTCACCGCTTAACTGTCCCTACGGAAGTTTGCGTGGCTAAGGAGGAGGCCGAGATGTTCGACAGCTTGTCCAATCCGTCGCTGACTGCGACCTCGACCCTTTCCGCGCCGTCCCAGCCTCACAAAAAAGTGTGGGCGCCGGCTTTCCGGCGTGGTCCCGGTTCGGCTGCCTGCAAGCGGGCCATGGATGTGATCCTGGCCGGCGCGGCGGTATTGGTTCTGCTGCCGGCCCTGCTGATGATCGCCCTGGCCGTGGTGGTCGAAAGCCGCGGACCGGTTCTGTTCCGTCAGCGCCGCACGGGTCGCGACGGCAAGATCTTCACCATCCTCAAGTTCCGCAGCATGACGGTGACCGAGGACGGGGACAAGATCGCCCACGCCTCCAAGAACGACAAGCGGGTCACCCGCGTCGGCGCCTTCATCCGCGCCACCAGCCTGGACGAACTGCCGCAACTGCTGAACGTCGTCATGGGCGACATGTCCCTGGTCGGGCCGCGTCCGCACGCCCTGGCGCACGACAATCACTCATGGCGCCCTGTTGCCCCGCTACACGGATCGGTTCGCCGTGCGTCCCGGCCTGACAGGCCTGGCCCAGATCCTGGGTCTGCGCGGCGAGATCCATCAGCTCAGCTGCATGGCCCGCCGGGTCGAGGCGGATGTGGAATACGCCGCCGGCTGGACCTTCCGCGACGACCTGCTGATCATCTGGCGCACGGTTCCGATGATCCTGAAGCGCGTCAACGCCTACTGACGCCGAAACGGGCGGATCGAAGCCGCCCGCATTTCCGAACAACCAATCCCTCAGTCCTCGTCGTCGTCCTCGGACGGCTCCGGGATTTCCGGCGTGACCACAGTGGGGGCGATGGTCTTGATCTCGCCCAGCTTGGCGCCGGGGAAGGCCAGAAGCACCGCCTTGATGAAGGGGTCGGCCTCGACTTTCTCGCGCTCGGCGGCGCGCTCCTTCTTCTGGCGCTCGATCAGGGTCTCGCCGCCGCCCTGGCCGTTGGCGGCGATTAGCCAGGTGCGGCCGGTCCATTCCCGCAGTCGGCCGGCCAGGCGCCGGGCCAGTTCGACCGGCGCGCCCTCGACGCTTTCATAGACGATGGCGCCGGGCTTGAACGAGACGGGTTTGACGAACCGTTCGACGTCCATCTGCAGCCCGACTTCGCGTTTCTCGCCGATCAGGGCGACCACCTGTTCGAAGCTCTGCGGATCGGGCAGGGCGGGGGCCATGACGGGACGGGCGGCCAGTTGGGCCGAGGTTCCGCCGCCGGAGCCGCCGCCGCCGCCGCCGCCGCCGCCGCCGCGCGGGGCCGAACCGCCGCCGAAGGGTTCGCCCGACTGTAGCCGTTTCAACGCCTCTTCCGGGCCCGGAAGGTCGGCGGCGTAGGCCAGGCGGACAATGGCCATTTCCACGGCGTCGGCGGGATTGGGCGCGCGTCTCACCTCGTCCAGCGCCTTCAGCAGCATCTGCCAGGTCCGCGACAGGGTGGCGGCCGGAATGGCGGCGCCCAGGGCGGCCAGTTTCTGCGCCTGGTCATTGGGCAGGCGGGTCGCGTTCGGGCCCAGCATCTTGGCGACCGAGGCGGCGTGGCAGTGTTCCAGCAGGTCGTTGGTCACCTGCACCGGATCGGCGCCGAAGCCGTACAGGGTGCGGAAATTCTCCAGCGCCTCAGGCGTGCGGCCGGCCATGACGCTCTCGAACAGGGCGATGGTCTGGCTGCGGTCGGCTAGGCCCAGCATGTCGCGCACGGTCTCGGTCTTGACCATCTGACCGCGCTCGGCCTGGACCAGGGCCTGATCCAGCAGGGACAGGCCGTCGCGGACCGAGCCTTCGGCGGCGCGCGAGATCAGGGCCAGGGCGTCCTGTTCGATCTTCATCCCCTCGCGCTCGGCGATCCGGCCTAGGTGATCGACCAGGATCTCGGGCTCGACCCGGCGCAGGTCGAACCTCTGGCAGCGGCTCAGGATCGTCACCGGCACCTTGCGGATCTCGGTGGTGGCGAAGATGAATTTGGCGTGGGGCGGCGGCTCTTCCAGCGTCTTCAGCAGGGCGTTGAACGCCTGCGTCGACAGCATGTGGACCTCGTCCAGCACATAGACCTTGTAGCGGGCCTCGACCGGCGCATACCGGACGCTTTCCAGGATGTCGCGGATGTCGTTGACGCCGGTGTGGGACGCCGCGTCCATCTCCATCACGTCCATATGCTGGCCGGCCATGATGGCGGCGTCGTGCCGGCCGTGGGCGGTCAGGGTCAGGGACGGCCGGTCGATGGTCTCCGTCTCGTTGTTCAGGGCGCGAGCCAGCAGGCGGGCGGTGGTCGTCTTGCCGACCCCGCGAACCCCGGTCAGCATGAAGGCGTGGGCGATCCGGCCGGTCGAGAAGGCGTTGGTCAGTGTGCGGACCATCGCCTCTTGGCCGATTAGATCCTCGAAGGTGCGCGGCCGGTATTTGCGCGCCAGCACCTGATAGGCGGACCCGTCATCGACATGGGCTTCGACTTCGGATGGGGCGGATTTGGCGACCGGAGGGGCCGCGATGGGCGCTGGCGCGGCGGCGGGCTCAGGCGCAGCGGCCGGCGCGCCGAACATATCGTCGGTGTTCTCGTCGCGCTCGACGACGTCGTCCTCTTCCCAGGGCGGGCCGTCGAGATTCGTGTCGCTGTCCGTCATGGCGACAGTCTTACAGTGGGTGAGCGGCTGGAAGAAGGGATTCTAGATCTGTCTCCTCCCTGTCGCGTAGCGACGGGGAGGTGGCGCGGCGCGTCTTCGCGCCGTGACGGAGCAACTGTGTTTGTCAGTGGGTTGCGATTCTCCATTCGGAACGGTCGCGGACGACGGCGTTGAGCAGGGTCATCAGCTTGTTGATCAGGGCGACGAGGATGACCTTTCCGGGTTTTCCCTTTGCGGCGAGGCGCTGTTTCATAGCGGCCAGGACAGGGTTGTGGCGGGCCCCGATCAGTGCGGCCATATAGGCGACGTTGCGGACCACGGCGCGTCCGCCTCGGATCATGCTTCGGCCCTTCAAGGATCCGCTCTGGCGGTCATAGGGGGCGACGCCGACGAGGGCGGCGATCTGCTTGTGGCTCAGCCGACCAAGTTCGGGCAGGTGGGCCATCAGGGTCCAGCTCAACACCGGGCCGACGCCGGGGACCGAGCGCATCAACCTGTCGCGCTCGGCCAGGTCGGGATCGGCGGCGACGGTGGCGGCCAGACGCTTCTCCAGCAGCACGACGTCGGCCTTCATCCGGTTCAGGCGGCGGGCGGCCATGCGACGCAGCATCGGGTCGCGCACCTGTTCGGCTTGATTGCGGACCCGAACCTGTTCCTCGCACAGGGCGCGGCGGGCATCGACCAACTCAGCCAGAGCCTGGGCGCGGGCGTTGGGCTCCACCGTCCGTCCCGGCAGGGTCTGGACGAAGCGGGCGATCAGCTGGGCGTCGATCAGATCGGTCTTGGCCTTCAGGCCCAGAACACCCGCGAAGGCGCGGACCCGACCGGCCTCCACCCGCCGCACCGCAAGGCCGGCCTGCGTCAAGGCCTCGACCAGGCCCCGTTCGTAGCCGCCCGAAGGCTCTAGCCCGACGGCTTCAGGCCGGATCGTCTGGAGCTGGTCGACCAAGGCGCGCCAGCCCGCCCGATCATTGCTCACCGACCAGGCCTCGCCCGTCGTCAAGGCGACATCCAGCCTCGCCTTGCTCACATCAATGCCGACAAACACTCTATCCTGTGTCATCTTGCGACCCTTCCTTGCCAGTGCGGGATCCTCGTCCCGTGCAACTGTTCGGGTTTGGAAGATCACAGCCTGACCCAGGCTCCGTCACGGCATCAAAGCCAGGGGGCATGCGGGTTCAAGGCCGCGGCGGGCGGTTGCGCTAACAACCGCCCGCATTCGCAAACTAACCGAAAATCGACACACAAGGGGTTCTTCACCGCATCACGAAAGTCAGTGGGGCGTCGAGAGCCCCTCCACCGCTTCGCGGTCCCCCTCCTCACTGCGTGGGGAGGAGACAGTGCGCGCTCAAGCCGCGAGCGACCGCGTCGCGAGCGTAGCGCACCAAAAAAGAGTGAGTAGAGACCGCGCGACCCGAAGGGGAATTCGTTGTGGCTGCTGCCTTCCGGCCCTGACCAGATTGGCGAAACCTTCGCCCGCGCGATCTCCGAGACGGGATATGACGGGTGCGGCGGATGGAATCAAGGGTTACAAGGCCGGATGGCTCATCAGAACATCTTCGCCGGCAATCCGCTCGACCGCGCCGGCGACCTGCGCAACGATTCGGAATGGCTGGCCGCGCAGGAGGCCAACCCCGAAGCCCAGGCCCTGATCCTGTGGGAGGGACGGCCCCTGGTCGAGGAGACGGCTGACGGGCCGCGCCTGGCCTGGCTGTCGCTGAAACACGCCCGCGACATCGTGCCGGACCGCGATGCCTTTCTGGGTTTGTGGAAGGACGCCCCGGTCTTCGCCATCGAGTTCGAGGGCTCCATCGACCCGACCGAGGGGCCGCTAAAGGGGTTGGGCGTCTTTCACGAAATGCGCAGCGCCGCGGCCGTTCTGCCTGCCCAGGACGCGGCCATGGCGGGCGGGGCCAAGAGCCTGTTCGACTGGCGGCGCAAACACGGTTTCTGCGCCAACTGCGGGACGCTGAGCGAGACGACCTCGGGCGGGTGGAAGCGGCGCTGCCCGGCCTGCGGGACCGAACATTTCCCGCGCGTGGACCCGGTCACCATCATGCTGCCGGTCTACAAGGGCGGGGCCGAGCCGATCTGCCTGCTGGGGCGTCAGGCGTCGTGGCCGGAGGGGCGGATGTCGGCCCTGGCCGGCTTCCTGGAGCCCGGCGAGTCGATCGAGGAGGCCTGCGCCCGCGAGGTCAAGGAAGAGGCGGGGCTGACGGTGGTCGAGGCCGTCTATCACTCCAGTCAGCCCTGGCCCTTCCCGTCGCAACTGATGATCGGCCTGATCGCCGAGGTGTCGGATGATCAGGCCCGGCCTGATCAGACCGAGCTGGAATCGGTGGCCTGGCTGACGCGGGCCGAGGCGCGCGCGGTTCTTGCCGGCGACCACCCGACCCTCCAGGCCCCGCCGTCCTTCGCCATCGCCCACAGCCTGATCAAGGCCTGGGCGGAGGAGCGCTAGACAGATGCCTTTCCCTTCCTGCTCCGGGGAGGGAAAGGTCGTCTTCCATCCTATTTTTGAAAACGAACCCGCGTGTGTTCAAAGGCTTGCGTTTCCGCATCGCCCCTTTGCTATGCACCGGTCTGATCGGGCTTATGATCACCGCCGGGTCTTTGACATCGTTGCGCAAAAGAAGCCGCTAAGGGAAATTGCACCAGTGCAATTCTGACGAAGTTATTTCGTCAACGAAAACAACGAAATGCGTCCAAATTGCACTCTATTGCACTGTTTTTCCATGTGCAATTTCGTCGCCGTTCAAGCCAAGGCCCGCGCCGCCTCCAGGTCCGCCGGATTGTCGACCGACAGGGGGGCTTCGTCGATGACGGCGGCCCAGATCTGCATCCCCATTTCCAGGGCGCGCAACTGTTCCAGCTTCTCGCGCTTTTCCAGCGGCGACTGGGGCGCGGCGCAGAAGCGGTTCAGGGCCGCGCGGCGATAGCCGTAGACGCCGATGTGACGCCAGACGGGGGCGTCGCCGTACAGGGTGGAGCGGGTGAAATAGAGGGCGCGGGCCTGACGCTCGTTCTCGGCCAGGGCGAGGACGGCCTTGACCACGTCGGGGTTGGTCCGATCAGAGACGTCGGCCTCGGCGGCGACCAGGGTGGCGATGTCGCAACTCGGTTCACCGTGCAGGATGGCGGCGCAGGCCGTGGCCAGGCCGGGATCGGCGAAGGGCATGTCGCCCTGGACATTGATCACGGCGTCGAAATCGCCTTGCGGGTCGATGGCGTCCACGGCGGCGCGGATCCGGTCCGAGCCTGAGGGCAGGTCGGGGTCCGTCAGAATCGCCCGGCCGCCGATGGCCTCGATCGCGGCGACGATTTCGGGGTCCCCTGCGGCCACGGCGACCGGCAGGCCCGAGGCTTCCGCCTGCTGATAAGCCCGCACAATCATGGGCTTGCCTCCGATATCGGCCAGCGGCTTGTTCGGCAAACGGGTCGCCGCCATGCGAGCGGGTATCAATATCAATGGATTCATGGCTCTGTCTCGATCTGCTCGCCGGCGCTTGAGGCTTCGCGCCGGTTGCGAACCCCGCGCTACCGTGTAAGACCTGATCAGGCAAGGAAGGCTTCGCTGCGTTAAGATGGCGAAGGTGGGAAACCTTAGGGACGGGATGAGACGACGCGCATGAGCGGCGATCTGAAATGGAACAAGATTTTTGGTGCGGCCCTGGGGACGGCGTTCGTCGTCCTGGTCGTGCAGCAGGCATCGAGCCTGATCTATCATTCCGAGCCGCCGGAAAAGATGGGCTATTTCGTCGATGCGCCGGACGAGGCCGCCGGGGCTGAGCAGGCCGAGCTGCCGCCGGACTGGGGTACGCTCCTGCCGGCCGCAGACCTGGCCGCCGGCGAGGCCGCCTTCGCGCGCTGCCAGGCCTGCCATAACGCGGCGCAGGGCGGAGCCAACGGCATTGGTCCGAATCTGTATGGCGTGGTCGGCGGACCGGTCTTGCACAGCGCCGGCTTCGCCTATTCGGACGCCATGACCAAGCACAAGGCCGAGGCGCCGGCCTGGGGCTATGACGAACTGAATAGCTTCATCACCGCCCCGGCTCGTTATGTACCGGGCACCAAGATGTCCTTCGCCGGTATTCGCGACACCCAGACACGGATCAATCTGATCGCCTGGCTGAGAAGCCAGGGCTCGAGCGGCCTCGCCATCCCGGCGCCCGATCCCGCGCGTCAGCCCGGGGCTGTGGCTCCGGTCGAGGGGGCGGCTCCGGTCGAGGGCGCGCCTGCGACCGAGGCGACCGGCGAAACTCCGGCGGTCGGTGCTGCGCCGACGACCCAGGCGACCCCGGCGGCTCCGCCCGCTGCGACCAGCGCGGCGCCGGCGAACAGCTGACCTCACTCCCCTTGTCGTCATCCTCGGGCTTGTCCCTCGGATGACGAACTTGAGGTGAGGGAATTCGCGAAATCAAAAAGGGGGCGGCCTGCGAGCCGGCCCCTTTTCCTTGGTCCGGTCACGACCTCAGAGAATGGTCGCGGCCTCGTCGAACGACAGGCGCGGCGAGCGTGGGAACAGGTTGTCTTCCGTGCCGTAGCCCAGGTTGAGGATGTAGTTCGGCTCGACCTTGCTGTCGGGGAAGAACTCGGCCTTTACGGCGGCGGCGTCGAAGCCGGACATGGGGCCGACGTCCAGCCCAAGGGCGCGGGCGGCGATGGTCAGATAGCCGCCTTGCAGCGAGGCGTTGCGGAAGGCGCTTTCACGACGGCTGGTCTCGTCGGCGAACCAGGCCTTGGCCCCCGGCGCATGCGGGAACAGGGTGTCCAACTGCTCGTGGAAGTCGATGTCCTGGCCGATGATCAGGTTCACCGGCGCCTGCTGCGTCTTGGCGCGATTGCCCTCGCTCATCAGCGGGATAAGGCGCGCCTTGGCCGCGGGCGAGGTGATGAAGACAAAGCGGGCGGGGCTGGCGTTGACGGCCGTCGGGCCGAACTTGGTCAGGTCATACAGTTTGTGCAGCAGCTCCGGCGCGACCGAGCGGTCGCTCCAGGCGTTGCGGGTGCGCGCCTCGGTGAAGAGTTGCGACAGGGCGGCGTCCGACAGCGGGGCGTCGCGTTGGGTGACGGCATCATAGGCCATGGGAAGGCGTCCTGATTACAAAGGCAACAAATGCAGGTGCTGATTTAATCTTTTCCGCAACTGTATCAAGTGCGAATATCGCAATCCATCGTTTCCATTGATGCGACCAACACCCCCTGTCGCCCGGCCCGGCTTCGCCTTATCTAGGGGGGATGAAAGACCTGACCCAATTAATGCAGCAGGCCCAGGCGATGCAGCAAAAGCTGCAGGACGCCCAGGCGAAGATGGCCGAAACCTCAGCCCAGGGCTCCTCGGGCGGGGGGCTGGTGAGCGTGTCCCTGAAGGGGGCGGGCGAGATCACCGCGGTCAGGATCGACGACAGCCTGCTGACGCCGGGCGAGGGCGAGATCCTGGCCGATCTGATCGTGGCGGCCCACGCCGACGCCAAGCGCAAGCTGGACGAGGCGAACAACGCCCTGATGCGCGAGGCCGCCGGCCCCATGGCCGGGATGAATATTCCCGGAATGCCGAAACTGTTCTGATGGCGGCGTCTGCGGGCCCTGAGATCGAGCGGCTGATCTCGCTTCTCGCCAAGCTTCCGGGCCTGGGTCCGCGCTCGGCCAGGCGCGCGGCCCTGGCCCTGCTGAAGCGGCGCGAGCAACTGCTGGTGCCGCTGGCGGCGTCCCTGGCCGAGACGGCCGAGAAGGTTGTGTCCTGCTCGGTCTGCGGCGCGCCCGACACCCGCGACCCCTGCGCCATCTGTTCGGACGGATCGCGCGACAACGGCCTGATCTGCGTGGTCGAAGAGGCTGGCGCCCTGTGGGCCATGGAGCGGTCGGGCGCCTTCCGCGGCAAATATCATGTGCTGGGCGGCCTGCTGTCGGCCCTGGACGGGGTCGGCCCCGAACATCTGCGCATCGCCGAACTGGTCGGTAGAGTCAGACACCAGAATGAGGGGGGCGGCGCCGTGCGCGAGGTCGTCCTGGCCCTGCCCGCCACCGTCGACGGCCAGACCACCGCCCACTATGTCGCCGAACGCATCGCCGGCCCCGACGTCCAGGTCACCTCCCTGGCGCGCGGCGTGCCGGTGGGCGGCGAACTGGACTGGCTGGACGACGGCACCATCGTTCAAGCCATGCGGGCCCGACGGCCGGCGTAATCCGCCACTCACCGGCTTTTCCGGGAGGCCGACTCCGGCTAGGAACGGAGCATGAACATGCTCGCGCTGATCCTCGCCGTTCTCGCCGCCGCCCTGGGGGGCGGTTTTCTGTGGGCCTATATGGGGTGGCAGAGGGCGCAGGGGGCGTTGTCGGCGGCTCTGGCGCGGATCGATCTGGTCGAGGAGAGTCGGGTCACCATGGGCGAGCTGCTGAAGGCCCAGGCGGCCCAGTCGGCTCAGGTGGTGGCGGATCAGATGGTCAGTCGCGCGACCGAGACCTTCCGGGCCCAGGACCAGCTGGCGCGCGAGCGGATGGCGGCCCAGCTGAAGCCGGTGGCCGACACCCTGACCAAGTTTCAGGAACATGTGGCGGCGCTGGAGAAGACCCGGGCCGAGGAGACCGGCGGTCTGAAGGAACAGCTGACCCAGCTGATGGCGGCCTCGTCGGCGACGCGAGACGAGGCGCGCAAGCTGACCGAGGCCCTGCGCGGCAACACCGGGCGGCGCGGTCGCTGGGGCGAACAGACCTGCCGCAATGTGCTGGAGGCCGCGGGCATGGCCGGGCGGTTCGACTTCACCGAACAGACCTCAAGCGCAGATGACGAGGGGCGTCAGAACCGGCCCGACTTCCTGGTGCGGTTGCCCGGCGGCGGCCTGTTCGTGATCGACGCCAAGGTGCCGCTGGCTTTTGACGACGAGGAGGGCGACGAAGAGGCGCGCGCCCGCTCGGTCGGCCTGCGCATCGCCGCCAGCCTGAAGACCCATGTGCGCCAGCTGTCGTCCAAGGCCTATCAGGACCAGTTCAAGCCCAGCCCGGATTTCGTCGTCCTGTTCGTGCCGGGCGACAGCTTCCTGGCCACCGCCCTGGACCATGCGCCGGACCTGTTGTCGGACGCGATGGAGTCGCGGGTCGTCATCGCCACCCCCTCCACCCTGTTCGCTCTGTGCAAGGCCGTCGCCTACGGCTGGCGGGCCGAGGAACAGGCGGCCAATGCCGACAAGGTCGCGGCCCTGGGGCGCGAACTCTACAAGCGGCTGTCGGTCATGGGCGGCCATGCCTCGGCGGTGGGTCGGGCGCTGGATCAGGCGGTGGGGAAATACAACCAGTTCGTCGGCTCGCTGGAGAGCCAGGTCATGGTCTCGGCCCGCCGGTTCGAGGATCTGCAGGTGGACCACGAGGGCAAGGAAATTCCCGCCCTGGCCCAGGTCGAAACCCAGCCGCGCCTCATCACCCGACCGGAGCTGACGGGACCGGCAGACAACTGAGCTTGTCTCTTTGACAAGGGTGCTTGACAGGCGCGGGTCGCGAGGTAAAGTTTCCTTGTCATAAGGACAAGGAGGCATTCCATGCCGAGGACTGTCGTGAAAATCTTGATCGGCTCGGCTGTAGCCATGGTCGTCCTGATCATCCTCTCCGGCGTCGCTGGATACGCGGTCGGCTATGTCTTCGCCGACGACCCTGACGCCATGGCCCGGTTTGAGGTGGCGGTCGCGCCAGTCGTGCTCGGCGTGTTGGGTGTCGGGCTTATGTCCGCCGCCCTATGGACGGCCGTGCTGTGGATGCGCTCGATCGATGAGGCGGCGCGCGAGGCTCACAAGTCCGCCTGGTTCTGGGGCGGCTCGACGGGCATGATGCTGGGCGGCATCGCGATTATTCTGTCCTTCCTGCCCCAGGCGTCGGAATGGCGTCTTCCCTTCACCTTCTTCGACCGGGATGACCCCGCCATCCATGCGGCCATCGGCGCCTATGCGATGATTTTGCTGATGCTGCTCGGCTACGGCGTCGCCTGGGCTTGGTGGTGGTGGAAGCGCCGGTGAGGGCTGAACCATGAACAACCGCCTCAAGGTGTTGCGGTCCGAACGCGACTGGTCCCAGGCCCATCTCGCCGAACTGCTGGGCGTGTCGCGCCAGACGGTCAATGCGCTGGAGACCGGTCGCTACGACCCCTCCCTGCCTCTGGCCTTCAAGATCGCCCGGATCTTCGCCCAACCCATCGAATCCATTTTTTCGGAACAGGAGAACGACGGATGACCGTCTCTTCCCCCAAAAATCCACGCCTGCCGCGTCGTCTGCTGGTCGGCTTCGGCTTCGGCGCGGTCATGGGCGCCGCCGGCTATGTCTTCGGCCGAACGCTCCTGCCCCAGCTGATCGGGCCGGACGCCCTGGACGGCCTGGACCTGAGATGGTCAGACGCTCTGGCGGCCTTGACCGGCATCGCCCTGATGATCGGCGCCGGCGCGGTCATGGTCATCAGTCTGGACCCGCGTCGTCTGGCCCGGATGTATCATCTGGAAGAGCCCGCCTCGCCGGAGGAGGTCGGTCAGGCCCGCTTCCAGGCGGCGGTCCTTGGCTTCTCCGGCTTCATCCTGCTGCTGCCCCTGGCCTTCGCTCTGGCGGGACTGGCCGGCGGCCTGGCGATGGGTCTGATCATTCTGCTGTTCGCCCTTCATACGGTGCTGAACATCAGGATGTGGCGCGGCGTCGATGAACTGCTGCGCCGCACCACCCTGGAGGCCGCCACCGCGACCTTCTTCCTGGGACAGGGGCTGCTGTTCCTGTGGGCGGCAGCCGAGCGGCTCAGCCTGCTGCCGCCGCTCACCGCCTGGGACGTCTACGCCGTCCTGATGACCCTCTACCTGTTTGTCTCCGCCGTCGTGTCCGCCCGTCGCGGGCTCGCCTAAGCCCCAACGTTTCCGCATTTTCCAACCGAGGAACCAATCATGACCCTTTCCAAACGCCTGAAATCCTCCGTCTCCAATCTGGCCCAGGGCGTCGTCGGCGTCGCCGCCGGCCTGGCCCTGGTCTTCGCCATCGCCGGCGCGCCTGCCCAGGCCCTGGCTCAGGCCGCCCCGGCTCCAGCCGCCGCCGCGCCCGCCATCCAGGGCCAGGGACCGGCCCTGTGGGTGGTCAAGGATGCGGACTCGACCCTGTATCTGTTCGGCACGGTCCATGTGCTGCGCCCGACCACCGGCTGGGCCAGCCCGCGCGTCAACACCGCCTTCGACAGCGCCTCGGAGATCTGGTTCGAGGTCACCAACGCTGACGACCAGGCGGCCATGATGCCCCTGATCCAGCAGTATGGTCTGTCGCCCCAGGCCCCTCTGTCCAGCCGTCTCACGGCCGATGAACTGGCCCAGCTGGACGTCGCCGCCCAGAGCATCGGCGCCTCGGCCGCCCAGCTCGATCCGCTGAAACCCTGGCTGGCCGCCCTGTCCCTCTCGGTCGCTCCTCTGGTCAAGGCGGGTTACGATCCTCAGTCGGGCGTCGAACCGGCCTTGAAGGCGCGCGCCGAGGCCGCCGGCAAGACCATTCACGGCTTCGAGACCCTTGAAGACCAGATCGGCATGCTGGCCACCCTGCCCGACGACGTCCAAATGGAATTCCTGCGCGAGACGCTGAAGGACTATGACCAGGCGGTGGTCGTCCTCGACTCCATGGTCGAGGCCTGGGCCAAGGGCGACGTCAAAGCCCTGGACGAGATCGTCGTCGAGGAGATGAAAACCGACGCCCCGGAGCTGCACAAGGTGATTCTGGTCGACCGGAACACCGACTGGGCCGACCAGATCCAGACCCAGCTCCAGGGCTCCGGCACCGCCTTCATCGCCGTGGGCGCCGCCCACCTGACCGGCGACGACAGCGTCCAGTCGATCCTGAAGTCGCGCGGCGTCGCCGTCGAAAGCGTCGAGTAGAATAGACGGAAGGCGGCGGCGCTCAGGCCAGGTTGACGCCCCAGGCGAAGATCACCCACAGCGCCGCCGCGATCGCCGCCGCCAGTATTGCGGCCGCAAGACAGCCGAAGCCGAGGCTGCCCTGGCCGCCTCCGTCGTTGCCTCTGCGCATTTTGGATCCTCCCCCGGACAAGACCTTGCCCCGCCGTCTTGAGCCGCGCCAGACCTGCGTCTAAGGAAGACCTCGCGCGGGCGTAGTTCAGAGGTAGAACGTCAGCTTCCCAAGCTGAATGTCGTGGGTTCGATTCCCATCGCCCGCTCCAAGTTTCGCCCGCTAGGGCGTCTCGTGTGCGTGACATCCGCCGGCCAAGGCGGGGCGGCGCAGGGGGCGAAGCGTCGCCTTGGGAGGGGTGTGATGCCGCATGTGATGAATACGACCGAGCTGTATCTGATCGCCATGCTGATCATCTTCAGCCTGCCCTATCTGGTCTGGCGCGGCCTGAAGACCGATCATTACGCCCCCTTGGTGGTGGTGCAGATCGTCGGCGGCATCCTGTTGGGGCCGGGCGTGCTGGGGGCGGCCTTTCCGGCCTATTACGACACGGTGTTCAATCCCCAGGTGATCACGGCCCTGAACGGCGTGGCCTGGTGGGCGGTGATGATCTTCGTTTTCATCGCCGGTCTGGAGCTGGATCTGCATCAGGCGTGGGAGAAGCGCGGCGAGACGGCCGTCACCTCGGGCCTGGCCCTGATCGCGCCCCTGGCCCTCGGGTCCCTGGCGGCGCTCGGCATGCTGCAATTCCCCGGCTGGTCCGGGCCAAAGGGCCAGACCTGGCAGGTGGTGCTGGGGATCGGCATGGCCTGCGCCGTGACCGCCCTGCCGATCCTGATCCTGTTCATGGAAAAGCTGGAGATCCTGCGCCGGCCGATCGGCCAGCGGATCCTGCGCTACGCCAGCCTGGACGACATCGCCATCTGGGGGGTGCTGGCCCTGATCCTGCTGGATTGGGAGAGGGTCGGGCGTCAGGCCGGCTTCCTGATCGGGTTTGCCGTGGCGGCCTGGGCGGTGCGCCGGCTGATGAAGCGGCTGCCGGAGTCGGACCGCTGGTACGTCGCCCTGATCTGGCTGGCCGCCTGCGGTTTCGCCGGCGACTGGTCGGGCCTGCACTTCATGGTCGGGGCGTTTCTGGCCGGGGCTGTGCTGGATCACCGCTGGTTCGACCAGGCCAGGATGGACCTGTTCCGCAACCATGTCCTGCTGGCGATGATGCCGGTCTTCTTCCTGTCGACGGGCTTGCGGACCCAGTGGGACGTCGGCGGCGTGGCGGTGTTCGCGGCGGCGGCGGTGCTGCTGGTCGCCTCGGTGGCGGGCAAGCTGGCCGGGGTGCATATGGCCGGCCGGATCCTGAAGTGGGAGAAGGGCGAGGCCTCGATCATCGGCTGGCTGCTTCAGACCAAGGCCCTGATCATGATCATCTTCGCCAACATCCTGTTGGACAAGCAGATCATCACCAACGAGACCTTCACCGCCCTGCTGCTGATGGCCGTGGGATCGACCATGCTGACCATGCCGATGGTCAAGCCGCAGCTGGCCCGTCTGGGCCGGCTGCTCGGCAAGACCGGCTAGGTCTTAACGCGGCGCGCGCTTGGCCAGGATCCGCTGCAGGGTGCGGCGGTGCATGCCCAGACGGCGCGCGGTCTCCGAGACATTGTGGTCGCACAGCTCGTAGACCCGCTGGATATGTTCCCAGCGCACCCGGTCGGCGCTCATCGGATTGTCCGGCGGCTCGGGCGCCTCGTCGGCCGTGGCCAGCAGGGCCTTGACCACGTCGTCGGCGTCGGCGGGCTTGGACAGATAGTCGACCGCCCCGGCCTTGACCGCCGCCACGGCGGTGGCGATGGCGCCGTATCCGGTCAGCATGACGATGCGGGCGTCCTCGCGCTTCTCGCGCACCGCCTCGACGATCTTCAGGCCGTTGCCGTCGTCCAGCCGCATGTCCAGCACGGCGAAGGCCGGGGCCTTGTCGCGCAACAGTTGATGGGCCTCGGCGACGGAGCCGGCGGTGGTCACTTCGAACCCGCGCGATTCCAGCGCCCGGCCCATGCGGGTGCGCAGGGCCTGATCGTCGTCCAGCAACAGCAAGGATTTGTCGGCCAGGCTGGCGATACGGGTCTCGAGTTCGGACATTCTGTTCTCCTGCCGCTTCAAGTCGGCACGCAAGGCCGTTCGGTCAAGATCAAGCTATCGCCTGCGACGCTTCGACCCAATACGGGCGTCGGTGCGGTTCGGACCGTTTATGAGGCGACTTCCAGCGCCGGGCGGGCCCAACGCACCGCCACACGGGCGCCGCGCAGGGGGGCGCGCCCCTCGGACGAGGCCTCCGGCCGGGACAGGCCCTGGCCCACGCTGACCACGCCGCCGGTCCGCTCCAGCAGGGTGCGGGCGATGAAGAAGCCCAGGCCCATGCCGCCCTGGCTGGGCGCCACCGCCGTGTCCGGCCGGGTCAGGCGTGCGCCCGAGGCGGCGGCCGCGATCTGGGCCGCCAGGGCCAGGCGCGCCTTGCCGTGGGGGCGGCTGGTCACATAGGGCTCGCCCAATCGGGGCAGGATGTCGCTGGGAAAGCCCGGTCCGTCGTCCAGGATGGCGATCTCGATCCAGCCGGCGTCGACCTGGGCCTGGACCCGCACGGTGGAGGCGGCGAAGTCGGCGGCGTTCTCGACCAGGGTGGACAGGCCGTGAACCACCTCGGGCAGGCGGCGCACGCGCGGCGCGGGCTGGCCGGGCGGGGTCTTCACCAGCACTTCGAATTCCAGATCAAAGCCCCGGTGCGGCTCAACCACCTCTTCCAGCAGGGCCTTCAGCGCCACGTCGGCGTACAGGGCGTCGTCCCCCTCCGGCTGTCGCGACAGCTGGGCCAGAATGCCCCGGCACCGTTCCGCCTGTTGCAGGATCAGGGCGGCGTCCTCTGCTGCGTCGCTGTCGGGAGCCGAGGCGCGCTGCAACTCCTTGGCCACGACCTGGATGGTCGCCAAGGGCGTGCCCAGCTCATGCGCCGCCGCCGCCGCCAGCCCGCCCAGGGCCGCCAGACGCTGCTCGCGTTGCAAGACGTCCTGGGTGGTGGCCAGGGCCAGTTCCAACTTCTCGGCGTCGGCCGCCACCCGCCAGGCGTAGCCGGCGGTGAAGACCACGCCCGTCACCAGGGCCATGACCATGCCCAGCCGGTAGAGCAGCGGCAGGTGGAAATTCTCGTAGGGCCGCCAGGGCAGGGGCTCGGACCAGAAGAACAGCACCCCCACCGCGATCAGGGCCAGCAGGCCCAGGGTCACGGCCTGGCGCGCGGGCAGGGCCGCCGCCGCGATCGTCACCGGCGCCACCAGCAACAGGCAGAAGGGGTTCTCCAGCCCCCCCGTCAGGCCCAGCAGGACGCCCAGCTGGAAGATGTCGAATCCCAGATGGATGGCCGTGGTCCGGCCGTCCGGCAGGCTGGCCTCCAGTCGCCGCACCCGCGCCATGGCCCCGACGTTCACCGCCGCGCTGACGGCGATGACGATCAGGCAGGGCCAGAGCGGCAGGGGGAAGTGCAGGCCCTGCGACGCCGTCAGTATGGCGGCGCTCTGCCCCAGGATCGTCAACCAGCGCAGGACGATCAGGGTGCGTAGCGAAAATCCCCGGCCGCGACGCGGGGCGTCGCCCCATCCGGCCTCGGACAGTCCGGCGGGGGCGTGCGGCGCGATGCGGTCTTCTGTCGAGGTCACGGGCCTTCTATAGACCGGGTCCGAGGTTTTCGTCAGAGGTCGTCATGCCGCGTCGTTCCATCCTGCTGTTCGCGGGCGCCTGTATCGCCATCGCCGCCGCCCTGGCCATCGTCACCGTGGTGGTGGTGTCGGGCCGCGCCCCCGCGACGGCCGAGGTCACCTCCACCGGCCAGCCCCTGGTCGGCGGCGATTTCCAGCTGGTGAACCAGGACGGCGCAACCGTTGATCAGACGATGCTGAACGGCAAATGGAGCCTGGTCTTCTTCGGCTTCACCTACTGCCCCGAGTTCTGCCCCACCACCCTGGCCGAGATGGCGGCGGTGCAGCAGCGGCTGGGCGACAAGGCCGACGACCTCCAGATCGTCTTCGTCAGCATCGACCCCGAACGCGACACGCCCCAGCAGCTGAAGGACTATCTGTCCTCAGACGGCTTCCCCAGGGGGACCATCGGCCTGACGGGCACGCCGGACCAGGTCGCCCAGGCGGCCAAGGCCTACCGCGCCTATTACGAGAAGGTCGGCGAGGGGGAGGCCTATACGATGAACCACTCCCTGACCGTCTATCTGATGGGGCCGGACGGGAAATACCGCGCCGCCGTCGCCTACGGCCTGGGGCCGGACAAGTCGACGACGGTGATCCAGGAGGCGATGGCGCGGGGCTAACCCCGCTCCTTGGTCTTGGTGAAGGCCACCTTGGGGAAGCGTTCGCCGACATAGCCGGTTTCCCAGCTCGACTTGGCCAGGAAGACCGGAGCCTGGTCGATGTCGCGGGCCATCTGCGGGCGGTATTTGCCCGAGAAGTCCTCGATGTCCGCATCGCTTCCGTTGACCCAGCGGGCCTCGGCGTAGGGGCTGGGTTCGAAGACGACGTCCAGGCCGTATTCCTCGCCCAGCCGGTCGGCCATGACCTCGAACTGCAGCTGGCCCACGGCGCCGACGATGAAGTCGGCCCCGATCTCGGGGCGGAACAGCTGGGTCACGCCTTCCTCGGCCAGGCCTTCCAGCGCCTTCTTCAGGTGTTTGGCCTTCAGTGGATCCTTGACCCGCACCCGTTGCAGGATTTCAGGCGCGAAGTTCGGCAGGCCGGCGAACCGGACCACGCCGCTCTCCGACAGGCTGTCGCCGACCCGCAGCACGCCGTGGTTCGGAATGCCGATCACGTCGCCGGCGAAGGCGTCGTCGGCCAGTTCGCGGTCACTGGCGAAGAACATGATCGGCGCATTGACCGACAGGGACTTGCCCGTGTTCTGGACCTTCAGCTTCATGCCGCGCTTAAAGGCGCCCGAGGCCATGCGGAACATGGCGATCCGGTCGCGGTGGTTGGGGTCCATATTGGCCTGGACCTTGAAGACGAAGCCGGTGACCTCGTCGGCGCCGGGCTCGACCACCGTATCGACGGGGGCGGGGGCGTTGCGGGTCTCGGGCGGGGATTCCTTCCTGGCCTTCATCACCTTGGGCGCCGGGGCCCAGTCGCCGATGGCCTTCAGCAGTTCGTCGATGCCGAAATGGCGCAGGGCCGACCCCCACAGGACCGGGGTCATATGGCCCTCCAGGAAGGCCTGGCGGTCAAAGGCCGGATAGCCGCCCTCGACCAGTTCGACCGCCTCGGCCAGGTTGTCCTGCTCGCCCGCCTCGAAATATTGCGCCGCCTGGTCCAGCGGCAGGGCGGCGGGGTGTTCGGGATCCTCGGCTGAACCGGCGATCTTGCGGGTATAGGGCTGGAACCGGCCGGTGCCGACCTCGACCATGCCGCGCAGACGATTGCCGCTCTCAGCCGGCCACCAGATCGGCGCCGGGTCCAACTGAAGGCGGCTGGCTATGTCGTCCAGCAGGGTCATCGGGTCCTGGGCCTCTCGGTCCAGCTTGTTGATGAAGGTGATGATCGGAATGTCGCGCAGGCGGCAGACCTCGAACAGTTTCAGCGTCTGCGGTTCGATCCCCTTGGCGGCGTCCAGCACCATGATGGCGCAGTCGGCGGCGGTCAGGGTGCGATAGGTGTCTTCGGAAAAGTCCTCGTGCCCCGGCGTGTCGAGCAGGTTGAACATCTTGCCGTCGTGCTCGAACGTCATGACCGAGGCGCTGACGGAGATGCCGCGCTCCTTCTCGATCTTCATCCAGTCGGACCGCGTCCGCCGGTTCTCGCCCCGCGCTCGCACGGCCCCGGCGGCGCGAATGGCGCCGCCGGCCAGCAGGATATGCTCGGTCAGGGTCGTCTTGCCCGCATCCGGGTGGGCGATGATGGCGAAGGTCCGGCGCCTCGCCGCCTCGGCGGCGAGGGTCCTTGAAGACTTGGCGGCTTCTTCGGGCAGTGTCAGTGTCATGGCGCGCGACTAGCGCGCCCGGCCGCGAAAGTCACTCGTTGGCGGGCGCCGGAGGCGATTCAGGATCGTCTTCGGGCTCGGGCGGGGTTTCATCTTCGGATGTGACCTCGGAGTCCGGCGAGGGGAGCGCGTCTCCATTCTTCAGTGCCGCTATGATCCGCGCCGCATAGTCCGCCGCGCCGCCGCCGTGCGGATTGTTCGCCAGGGGCGCCAGCAGGGCAAGCGCGGTCTCCTTGTCCTCGGTCGCGATCAGGGCGCTGGCGTAGGCCAGGCGGACCTCGGCCAACTGCGGCGCCCGGTCGAAGGCGAGCCCCAGCGTCAGCAGGTCATTTTCGTTGGGATAGCTGGGCTCCCCGCTCCGCAGTTCGCCGACCAGCATCAGGGTCCGATAATCGTTCTCTGCGGCGGCGTAGGCCTGGCTGAGATAGTCTCTCGCCTGGCGCTTCAAGGCGATCCTTTCAGCCGGCTCCTCGACATCGCGCGCCTGACGCAGGCGCTCCTGGGCCAGGAACTGCAGCGCCTCGACATTGTCGGGTTCCAGCTCGATCAGCCGTTGCAGGGCGCGTTCGCCGGCGGGGCGGTCGCCGAAATGCATGCCGGCGTGGCCGGCCGCCAGCAGGGCCAGGGGGTCGTCGCCGTGGCGGGCGGCGATGCTCGCCACCTCCTGCCCCAGGGCGGCCCGATCCTCGTCCTCCACGCCGATCTTCAGCCTTTGATTGATCAGCAGCAGGTCGTTCGCCGAACGGGGCAGGCGGGTCACGGTCATTTCCGCAGGCGGGAAGTCGCCGGTGATGACCCGCACGACCAGCGACCTTTGGTTCAGGTATCGACGCAAGGCGGAGCGCAACTCACCCATTGTCATGCCGGTCGCGGTCTCCATGGCCTCGACAGGGTCGGCGCCTTCGGAGACGGCGGTCAGATAGGCGCCCAACTGCTGAAGACGCGCGGGGTCGCTGAAGAACCAGTGGGTCAGCAACCAGGCGACCGGATAATAGGTTTCGCGATAGCTGCTGCGCGTGATGTCGCCGGGTCGCGATCGCAGCAGCATCTCCAGCGGGATCCAGTCGCCGTTGACCAGCCAATAGGCCCGGTTTTCGCTATAGCCGCCCACCTGAATCCTGCCGCCGTCGATATCGGCGGTCATGTAGTATTCGGCGAACCCTTCGACGAACCAGCCGGGATAGGCGGCCGGCATGCTGCCCAGCATGAAATGGTGGACGTATTCATGGAGCAGGACTTCGTCGTTCTCGCCGCGGATCGCCACGGCGAATATGTCTTCGGACGTCGGGAAATAGGTGCCGACGACATGTTTTGCGGTGGCGAGGTGCACCCGCAGCAGGCCGGACCTGGAGTTGACCAGATAGATGGGCAGTTTGCGGGCCGGCGCTTCGCTCATCGGGAAGCCGGACCGGTAGCGCATGACCCGGTCGAAGGTCTCAAGCTTCTGAACATAGTCTCGGAGCGACCGCTCGTTGCCCTCGCTGTAGACGATGAAGCGTTCGCTTTCGGCCTTCAGCCACTCGGCGCGCGCGGCCGTCGCCGAAAGCGCCAGCGTCGCCAAGGCGGCCGCCAATAGGGCGCCCAGTCCCGATCGTTTCATCGCTTGTTCCCCATCCGCGCCGAACGGGACTGAAGCCATCCCGTCTCCCCCGACCCCCGCGTTGTCGCAAAGGTTGTGCGGGATCGTAAAGGGCCGTGTGCAGATCGCGCGAAAAAACCCGCCCTCTGCGCGCCATTTGCCGCAGATCAAATAACCCCTCGCCATCAGGGGCTATTGGAGTCATGGTCGAGTTGGAGGACGATCAGGCCGTCAGAGCCCGACGCTCCCCTCCCGGGTCAAACCGGGACCATAGGGAAAGGAAAAGACGATGGCTGTGATCCATCCTGAAGACCGCGTTTCCGGTCTCGACCGGTCTCGCTTAGAACACCCCCGCAAGATGCATCCGGCCGTGGGCCTGGTGATGGGCTTCGGCTTCATCTTCGTCGTCGCGACGCTCGTGCACGTCCTGTTCAGGGCGCTCTGAGGCAGTTTAAGCCAGCCGGCGTCAGGCGGCCAGACGGTTCCATACGGCGCGATCGGCCGCGATCGCGTCCAGGCGACGGCCCTTGTCGTGCAACTGGTTCATCACCGCGTCGGGCAGGGTGCAGAAGCGCGGCTCGACCAGGTCGGGGTTGCAACCTGCGGCCGGCGCGGCGAACAGGGCGGCGTTGACGTCCGGGCTGCGCTCGGCGATCAGCCAGGCTAGGCGACGCGCCCGCTCGGGGTCGGTGCGGTGCAGCAGCGGATCCTCGGCGAACAGTTCGCAGCCCAGTTCCAGCACATAGTCGAAGCCCAGCTTCTCGAACCGGCGCGCGTCGGCGGGCGTGACCGGGCAGGCCTCGTCCAGATCGAACACGACGTCGTTGAGAAGAAACAGCATGGACCAAACGCTTCTGGCGAACCGGACGCGATGTCGTCCGTGCTGTCCGATTTACGACAGTTCGCTTGCGGTCCGGTTCACGGACGCGGTTAAGCCTTTGTGACCGACCGGGGTGGAACCTCTAGCCTGCGCCCAGCCCGCCCACCGCCAGATTGACCGCCAGCGCCACGATCACGGTGTTGAACACGAAGGCGGTCAGGCTGTGGACGCTGGACAGCCGCCGGATTCCCCGATCGGCGATCTGGACGTCGGCCGTCTGGCAGGCCACGCCGATGATCAGGGCGAAATGCAGAAAATCCCAATAGTCGGGCCGGGTCTCGCCGGGGAAGATCAGTCCGCCCCTGTCCTGTTCCCCTTCGCCCCGCTGATAGAAGGCGTGGGCGTAGTGCAGCGCGAAGATCAGGTGGATGAAGGTCCAAGACAGAGCGACCGTCGCCAGGGCCAACAGGCCGTCTCGTAGGGGAGATCCGCCGGCCCGCGCCTCGCCGATCACGACGATGATGCTGGTCGCCGCCGCCAGCAGGCTGAGCGGCAGCACGGCCGCGCCGGTCTGGTCCAGGGCCGCGGCCCGTCTGCGGATCGCGTCGGCGTCCTGCGCCAGGGCCATTCGCACCAGAGTGGCGGCGATGAAGATCGCGACCCCGGCGATCCAGCCATAGGCTATGCGCGTCAGGGCGCTTTCCACGGCGGGGGTCGACACGGTGACCAGGATCATCACCCCAAGGCTGGCGAACAGGACGCTGTAGAGTCGAAGGGGGCGAAACAGGGTCATGAACCGGATCATGACGTCGCGCGCGCGGACCGCAAGCCGGCCCCCTCAACGAAAAGCGACCCGCCTGACGCGACGTGACCCTTGCGAAGGTCCGCTTGGTCGGCTTAGCGTGATCACGCATTGTTACAGCCCGGCCGTCGCCGGAGAAGGGCCGCCATGACCACCTATGAAGATCGCGCCGGATTGCAGGTCGCGGCCGAGCTCGTGGCCTTGATCGAGCAGGAGGTCCTTCCGGGACTGGGGCTGGATGCGGCGGGCTTCTGGGCGGGAGCGGCGCAGGTCTTCGCGCGGTTCGCACCGGACAACCGCGCCCTGCTGGCCCGGCGCGACGATCTTCAGGCCCGGATCGACGCCTGGCACGCCGCGCGACGGGGTCAGCCCTATGACGGGGCCGCCTCCCAGGCCTTCCTGCGCGAGATCGGCTATCTGGTCGATGAGCCGGCGCCCTTCGCCATCGGAACGAGCGGGGTGGACGCCGAGATCGCCCGCATGGGCGGGCCGCAGCTGGTCGTGCCGGTGTTGAACGCGCGGTTCCTGCTGAACGCCGCCAACGCCCGCTGGGGCAGCCTGTACGACGCCCTGTACGGCACGGACGCGCTGGGCGACCTGCCGACCGGCGGCGGCTATGACGCGGCGCGCGGCGCCCGGGTCGTGGCCCGCGCCAAGGCGTTTCTGGATCAAGCCGCGCCCCTGGCCGACGGGTCGCACGCCGATGTCGCCGGCTGGTCGGTGGTCGAGGGCGGCCTGACGCCTGCGCTCAAGGATCCGGCCCAGTTCATCGGTTTCGGCGGCGACGCGGCTGCGCCGTCGTCGATCCTGCTGGCGCACCACGGCCTGCACATCGAACTGGTGATCGACCGGTCTCACGCGGTCGGCCGCGCTGATGCGGCGGGCCTGGCCGATGTGGTGCTGGAATCGGCCCTGACCACCATCGTTGATCTGGAGGACTCGGTCGCCGCCGTGGACGCCGCGGACAAGGTCGAGGCCTATCGTAACTGGCTGGGCCTGATGCGCGGCGACCTGGCCGCCACCTTCAAGAAGGGCGGCGAGACCCTGACCCGCACGCTGGAGCCCGACCGCCGTTGGGCCGCGCCCCAGGGCGGCGACGTGACCCTGAAGGGCCGCAGCCTGCTGTTCGTGCGCAACGTCGGCCATCTGATGACCACGTCGGCCATCCGCCTGGCCGACGGCTCCGATGCGCCCGAAGGCGTCATGGACGCCGTCGTCACCAGCCTGATCGCCCTCTATGACATCAAGGGCCTCGGGGCTTTCGGCAACAGCGCGACGGGATCGGTCTATATCGTCAAGCCCAAGATGCACGGGCCGGACGAATGCGCCTTCACCGACCGGCTGTTCGACGCGGTCGAGGATCTGCTGGCCCTGCCGCGCTACACGATCAAGGTGGGGGTGATGGACGAGGAACGCCGCACCTCGGCCAATCTGGCGGCCTGTATCCATGCGGTGAAGGATCGGATCGTCTTCATCAACACCGGCTTCCTGGACCGCACCGGCGACGAGATCCACACCGCCATGCAGGCCGGGCCGGTGGTGCGGAAGGCCGACATCAAGTCCAGCGCCTGGATCACCGCCTATGAAGCGCGCAACGTCGCCATCGGCCTGAAGTGCGGCCTGTCCGGCAAGGCCCAGATCGGCAAGGGCATGTGGGCCGCGCCCGACCGGATGGCCGATATGCTGGAGCAGAAGATCGCCCATCCCCGCACCGGCGCCAACACCGCCTGGACCCCGTCGCCGACCGCCGCCACCCTGCACGCGCTCCATTATCACGCTGTGGACGTCTTCGCCGTCCAGGCCGAGGTGGCGACCCGCCCGACGCCGGGGCTGGAGGCCCTGCTGACCCCGCCCCTGGCCCACGGCGTCAACTGGTCCGAGGACGAGGTGGCGGCCGAGCTAGACAACAACGCCCAGGGCATCTTGGGTTATGTCGTCCGCTGGATCGACCAGGGCGTCGGCTGTTCCAAGGTGCCCGACATCCACGACGTCGGTCTGATGGAGGATCGGGCGACCCTGAGGATCAGTTCGCAGCATATCGCCAACTGGCTGCTGCACGGGGTCTGCACCCCCGAGCAGGTGGATGCGGCCTTCCTACGCATGGCGGCCAAGGTCGACGCCCAGAACGCCGGCGATCCTCTATACCGTCCCATGGCCCCCGATCCGGACGCCAGCCTGGCCTACCAGGCCGCCCGCGCCCTGGTGTTCGAGGGCGCGGCTCAGCCGAACGGCTATACCGAGCCCTTGCTTCATGCCTACCGGACGAGGGCCAAGGCTGCACACTGACGCCGCCTTCAGTTCCGCTTCGGCGGGGGTGCTTGAGCTCCAGATGCAACGAAGCCCGGCTGCCTTCGCAGCCGGGCTTCTGGAAACTGGTGGAGCTTAGCGGAGTCGAACCGCTGACCTCTTGCATGCCATGCAAGCGCTCTACCAACTGAGCTAAAGCCCCGGACCTTGCGGTCTGGTTCGCCCGGTTCATCTTGCGATGGCCCCCGGCGAGGCGGCGGAACCTATGTCAGAGCTTTTTTTCGATCAAGCCCGTTTCGACATTTATTTTCACATCGGTTCCGGATGTGAAAAACAGCAGCGATTTCAAACCCAACAGAGGTTCGAAAGGCCGCTGGCCTGCCGCGTCTCCCCTAAAGGGAAACGCGGCTGACGCAACAAAAAAATCAGTCGTCGTCGCGCGACGGCTTGGCGATCTCGTCCTCGATGGAGTCATCGTCGTCGTCTTCGATGAACGGCACTGAGTCGTCGTCATCGTCGCCGAGGTCGTCGTCGTCGCCGTCGGTGGCGCCCATGCCGGCTTCTTCCGAAGCATCGGCGGGGGTGTCGTCATCGTCGTCGGGCGTGAGGATCGGCTCGTGGCCTTCCTCGTCGATCTCCGGCGCCCGGATTTCTTCTTCCTCGTCCTCGTCGGACTCGGCCTTCTTGTCCTTGACCTGATCTTCCGTCTCTTCGTCGTCGGCGGGATAGCCGGGACGAACGCGACGGCTGCGCAGCTTCAGGGCTTCTTCGGGATCGAAGTCCGTGCCGCATTTGGGGCAGTGGGCGGGGCGGCGGTTCAGGTCGTAGAACTTAGCCTGGCAGTTCGGGCAAACCTGTTTGGCGCCCAGTTCGGGATTGGCCACGTTTGGAACTTTCAACGGGTTGAATTCGGGGCGGTCCCTTGCCACCCCTAGGAGCCGCTGTCAAAAGCTGTCTTTCGCGCGGCCCGCGCGGCTCCCTCCCCAACACAGCCTGAAGCGGGTGAATATGCCGACTCAACTGACCGCCAGACGCTCTGACGCCCTTGCTGGAACGGTCCGCGCGCCCGGCGACAAGTCGATGTCACACCGCTCGATGATTCTGGGCGGCATGGCCTCCGGCGTGACCGAGGTCGAGGGTTTGCTGGAAGGCGACGACGTCCTGGCCACCGCCCGTGCGGTCGAAGCCTTCGGCGCCAAGGTCCAGCGGACCGGCGCCGGCAAATGGCGGATCGAAGGGGCGGGGGGCTTCAAAACACCCGCATCTGTGATCGACTGCGGCAACGCCGGCACCGGTGTGCGCCTGCTGATGGGGGCGGCCGCCGGCTATGGGCTGACGGCGACCTTCGACGGCGACGCCTCGCTGCGGAAACGGCCGATGAAGCGCGTCACCGGCCCCCTGGCCGACATGGGCGCCCGGTTCGGCTGGCTGGCGGCCGAGGACCGGTTGCCGGTCGCCCTGACCGGTGGGGCGCTGACGGCGATCGACTATGTGCAGACCGTGGCCTCGGCCCAGGTCAAGTCGGCTATCCTGCTGGCCGGGTTGAACGCCCAGGGCGTCACCTCGGTGACCGAGCCTGAAAAGAGCCGCGACCATACCGAACGCATGTTGCGCGCCTTCGGCGCCGAGGTCGGTGTGCAAGAGGTGGGCGAGGGCTGGACGGTCACCCTGAAGGGCGGCCAAGCCCTGACTGGGACCTTCGTCGCCGTGCCGGGCGATCCGTCCTCGGCCGCCTTCCCCCTGGCGGCGGGCCTGGTGGTTCCGGGTTCAGCCGTGACGGTCGAAGGGGTGATGCTGAACCCCCTGCGCACCGGCCTGTTCGACACCTGGATCGAGATGGGCGCCGATCTGACCATCACCAACCGGCGTCAGGCCGGCGGCGAGGACGTCGGCGACATCACCGCCCGACATTCGGCCCTGAAAGGCGTGGTCGTGCCCGAGGCGCGCGCCGCCTCCATGATCGACGAATATCCGATCCTGGCCGCGACGGCGGCCTTTGCCGACGGCGTTACCGTCATGCGCGGCGTGGGCGAGATGCGGGTCAAGGAAAGCGACCGGATCTCGCTGATGGTCGAGGGTCTGCGCGCCTGCGGGGTGCCGGTCGAGGAAGAACCCGAGGGCTTCATCGTCACGGGCGCCGCCTCGGTTCCGGGCGGCGCGACCGTCCACACCGCCCACGATCACCGTATCGCCATGAGCCACCTGGTCCTGGGTCTGGCCGCCGATCAATCGGTTTCCGTCGACGAACCGGGCATGATCGCCACCAGCTTCCCCGGCTTCGTCGAGATGATGAACGGTCTGGGCGGTCGGATCTCTTGACGAAATGTCGCCTATAGACGACGATGCGGCTGTAAGGCTGACCTTCACGCCGGTCTTTGATCGCTGGCTTCTCAGGCTTCGCGATCATAGGGCGGTCGCTCGGATCACGACTCGTCTCGAACGGCTGTCGGGCGGCCACTGGGGCGATGTGAAGCCGGTGGGCGAGGGCGTCAGCGAACTGAGGATCGCCTACGGACCTGGCTATCGTCTGTATGCGATGAAGAAGAACGAGGCCTGGGTCATTCTGTTGGCTGGAGGCGACAAGTCGAGTCAGGACCGCGACATCGTCGAGGCGAAACGGCTGGCTGAGGAGTATCGAAATGACTGAGCCGCTGATCGAATTCGATCCCGCCCGCTACCTGAACACGCCGGAAGCGGTGGAGGAGTATCTGGTGTCCTCGTTCGAAGACGCCGCCGAGTTCGGCGATCCGCGCATCATCACCAAAGCCTTGGGCGCTGTGGCGCGGGCAAAGGGCATGACGAAAATGGCTCAGGACGCCGACCTGTCGCGCACGGCCCTTTACCGCGCGCTCAGCGAAGAGGGACGGCCTGAGCTTTCGACCATCTTCAAGGTGATGCAGGCCCTGGGGCTGCGCCTTGCCCCCGTTCGTGTGGACTCCGCCGCCTGATGCCGCTGATCATCGCCGTCGACGGCCCCGCCGCCTCGGGCAAGGGCACTATCGCCGCGCGGCTGGCGCAGACCTATGGTCTGCCGCATCTGGACACCGGCCTGTTGTACCGCGCTGTGGGCGTCAAACTGCTGGAGGCCGGTGGTTCGCTGGACGATGAGGCGGCCGCGACCCAGGTCGCCCGGGCTCTGGACGCCGCCGACGTGTCCGAAGACCCCCGGCTGACCACCGGCGAGGCGGGCGAGGCGGCCAGTCGCGTCGCCGGCCATCCCGGCGTTCGCGCGGCCCTGCTGGACCTGCAACAGGCCTTCGCCGCCCAGGCCGGGGGCGCGGTTCTGGACGGGCGCGACATCGGCACGGTGATCGCCCCGGACGCCCCGGCCAAACTGTTCGTCACCGCCGCGCCCGAGACCCGGGCCGACCGTCGCTGGAGACAGCTGATGGCGCGCGGTTTCGACATCGGCTTCGACGAGATGCTGGCCGACATCCAGCGCCGGGACGAACGCGACGCCGGTCGCGGCGCGGCCCCGATGATCCAGGCTGAAGACGCGGTCTTGCTGGACACCACCGACATGGGTATAGAGGCGGCCTTCGATGCGGCCCGCCGTATCGTCGAGGCGGCGCGCGCGAAACACGGTCTCTGACCTTTTTCGCAAATCCAACGCGTCCACCCTCGGCTTCCGCGGGCGTCCTGATCGTTCTGAACGGCCTCGCATCCTGACGACCTGCCTATCTTTCCCTATCGCCTCGGCGCAGCGGCTTGCTGTGTCAGTGGCGTCCACCTCGCGCGGGGCCGTCCGGTCGCGCGCCATAGCCCCTACGGAATGCTTTTCAGCTTCATGACTGACACCCTCTCCCCCTCGCGCGACGATTTCGCCGCGCTGCTCGACGAACAACTGCAGGGCCGCGACTTCGGCGAAGGCCAAGTGGTCCACGGCCGCGTCGTCGGCATCGAAAAAGACATCGTCATCATCGACGTGGGCCTGAAGACCGAAGGCCGCATCTCGATGCGCGAATTCGGCCAGGGCGAAGACGCCAAGCTGCCGAAGGTCGGCGACAACGTCGAGGTCTACCTCGAGCGCGTCGAAAACGCCCTTGGCGAAGCCGTCATCAGCCGTGACAAGGCCCGCCGCGAGGAAGCCTGGACCCGTCTGGAAGTCGTGTTCGCCGAAGGTCAGCCGGTCAACGGCGCCATCGTCGGTCGCGTCAAGGGCGGCTTCACCGTCGACCTGGGCGGCGCCTCGGCCTTCCTGCCCGGCTCGCAAGTCGACATCCGCCCGGTGCGCGACGTCGGCCCGCTGATGGGCAAGGAACAACCGTTCCAGATCCTGAAGATGGACCGTCCGCGCGGCAATATCGTCGTCTCGCGTCGCGCCATCCTGGAAGAAGCCCGCGCCGAACAGCGCACCGAGCTGGTCGGCCAGCTGCAAGAGGGCGAAGTCCGCGACGGCGTGGTCAAGAACATCACCGACTACGGCGCCTTCGTGGACCTGGGCGGCATCGACGGCCTGCTGCACGTCACCGACATGTCGTGGAAGCGCGTCTCGCACCCGTCGCAAGTCCTCGCCGTCGGCGACAGCGTCAAGGTCCAGATCGTCAAGATCAACCCGGACACCCAACGTATCTCGCTGGGCATGAAGCAACTGCAGTCGGACCCCTGGGACGGCGTGGAAGCCAAGTATCCGGTCGGCGCCAAGTACACGGGCCGCATCACCAACATCACCGACTACGGCGCCTTCGTGGAGCTGGAAGCCGGGGTCGAGGGCCTGGTGCACGTCTCGGAAATGTCCTGGACCAAGAAGAACGTCCATCCGGGCAAGATCGTCTCCACCTCTCAGGAAGTGGACGTGGTCGTCCTGGACGTCGACGCCTCCAAGCGCCGCATCTCGCTGGGCCTGAAACAGGCTCAGGACAATCCGTGGGACGCCTTCGTCGCCAACAACCCGATCGGCTCGACCGTCGAGGGCGAAGTCAAGAACGCCACCGAGTTCGGCCTGTTCATCGGCCTGGACAACGACATCGACGGCATGGTGCACCTGTCCGACCTCGACTGGTCGGTCTCGGGTGAAGAAGCCATCCAGCGCTACCGCAAGGGCGAGATGGTCAAGGCCAAGGTCCTGGACGTCGACGTCGAGAAGGAACGCGTCTCGCTGGGCATCAAGCAGCTGGGCGGCGATCCGATCGGCGAGGGCGACACCTATCGCCGCGGCCAGCAGATCACCGTCACCGTCTCGTCGATCGAGTCGGGCGGCATCGAGGTCAAGTTCGGTGAAGACGACGCGCCGGTGACGGCCTTCGTCCGCAAGTCGGACCTGTCGCGTGATCGCAACGAGCAGCGTCCGGAACGCTTCGCCGTCGGCGATCGCATCGACGCCATGATCACCGCCGTGGACAAGGCCTCGCGCCGCGTCTCGGTGTCGATCAAGGCGCTGGAAATGAAGGACGAACAGGAAGCCATCGAACAGTTCGGCTCGTCCGACTCCGGGGCTTCGCTGGGCGACATCCTGGGCGCCGCGCTGAAGAACGCCGGCACCAAGGACTAAGCGCTTAAGCTGCGGAGCGCCTCGCGCTTCGCGGTAGCGTAAAAAGACTGAAGGGCGGCGGGAGCGATCCCGTCGCCCTTTTCTCTTTTTGACGCATACGAGTGTACGGAACCGCACATAAATCGTGCGAATGCCGCCTGTCCTTGGTGGATAAGGGCTTTTTCCCGCGACCAGCGGGGGTTAGGGTGCGTGTCTGGATCCTCGACGGGGGCTGACCCGTCGATCACGCGCTGGCAGGGGGCCTGATGATCAAGTCCGAACTGATCGAGAAACTTGCGGCCGAAAACACCCACCTGACCCATGCGGAGGTGGAGCGGCTGGTGAATGTCATCCTCGGCAAGATGACCGGCGCCCTCGCTGAGGGCGGTCGGGTCGAGCTGCGCGGTTTCGGCGCCTTCTCGGTGCGGTCCCGCCCGGCGCGTCTGGGGCGCAATCCGCGCACCGGCGAGACGGTGGACGTGCCGGCCAAGGCCGTGCCCTTCTTCAAGAGCGGCAAGGAACTGCGCGAGCGTCTGAACGCGTCCGGCGACGCCTGAACCTCTAAAGACCGAGCGACCCCATGAGCCTTCTGTCCGAATTCCGCGAGTTTGCGGTCAAGGGAAACGTCGTCGATCTGGCCGTCGGGGTGATCATCGGCGCCGCCTTCAACGGCATCGTCAAAAGCCTGGTCGATCAGGTGGTCATGCCGCCCATCGGCCTGCTGACCGGCGGCATCGACTTTTCCGAGCTGGAATGGGTGCTGCGCCCGGAAAACCCGGCGACCGAGACGGTGGAAAAGGTCGCGATCCAGTACGGCGCCTTCGCCAATACGGTGATCCAGTTCCTGATCGTCGCCTTCGTGGTCTTCATGGTGGTCAAGGGGATCAACGCCCTGCGTCGCCAGGAAGCCGCCAAGCCCGATCCGGCCCCCTCGGCGCCGACCGCGACCGAGGCCTTGCTGACCGAAATCCGCGATACGCTGAAGTCCCGCCCCGGCGTCTAGAGCATTCGCCGGCTAAGAATGCGAAAAGCAAGAATCTAGACCAATCGTCCATCGCCAACTCAAGCGACGATTGGTCTAGACATAGGGGGCGCGCGCGATCGGGCCTGGTGTCCTATCCGGCCAGGGTCGCGACCAGGTTCCGCATCAGGCCGCTGGTCGCCGCCTGGCCGGCGCCCTCATTGCTCAGGCCGATGAAGGCCAGGCCTCGCGCCGGCGCCACTATGGCGGTGGCGTACCACAGGGTGTTTGATCCATCGTGGGTCAGCACCGGCCCGCCGGCCCAGGGAATCTGCGTCGGCGCGATCCATCCCAGAGCGTAGGGCAGGCCTTCGCCGGCGCCTGGAACCGTCAGTAGGCGGATCGTCTCGGGTTTCAGCCAGCCGTCGCCGTCCGTCAGGAACAGTCTCAGCCAGCGGCCATAGTCGGCCAGGCTCATATGGACCGTGCCCGCCGGCCCCAGGGCCGCTGGATTGTCCGCACCCGGATCGGCCGGATCCACGGCGGTGCGCGCCGCCCCTTTGCTCTGGTGGCCCCAGACATTGGCCCCGCCCGTCGTATTGGTCTTGGGCGCGCCGAACCCGGCCGAGGTCAGGCCCAGGGGCGCGAACAACTCGGCCTGCATGGTCTCTTCCCACGACTGGCCCGTGATCGCCTCGATCGCCGCCCCGACCAGCATATAGTTGGCGTTGGCGTATTCGAACGTTCCCTTGGCGCCCGTGGGCGCGGCGCCCAGGATCCGCTCGACCACGGCCCGCCGCTGCTGCGGCAGGGGGCGGGGGTCGCCCCGCGCCGTCATGAAGAAGATCATGCCCAGGGCGTCGGCGTCCTTCACGCCCGCCCGGTGATGCATGAAGTCGCTGAGGCTCGCGCCTTCCCAGGCCGGATCGATCTTCATCCCCGGGAACAGGTCGCCCATCGCCGTGTCCCAGTCCGCCCGTCCCTGATCGACCAGTCGCCCATACAGCGCCGCCGTCATCGCCTTGGTGTTGGACCCCAGGTGCCAGCGGTCGTCCAGGGTCGCGGGATCGCTTGCGCCGACCCGACGCACGCCCCGCGCCCCGGACCAGACCAGGCCTTCGCGCGTCACCATCCCGCCGGCCAGGGCGACCGGCTGGGTCTGGGCGAAGGCGGCCTCCAGCGCGGCTTCATAGGCGTCGGCGGATGCGGCTCTGGCGACCGTCGCTCCGGCGGTCGCGGCGGCTACGCTGGACATCATTAGCATTCGGCGGTTCAGCATCGTCGAAACCCCTCCCGGTTCGGACCACCCTAACCCCGACGGGCGGTGCGGGCACGTGAGAAGATCGTCATCTTCGGGCCGCGTTCCGCCGCTCCGCTTGCCCTGGCGGGGCCCCCGTTCCACTGTCGCCCTATGGGAAAAAAGACCGACGCCTACGAAACCGAGCTCGAACAGCTTCAACTCGCCATGGTGAAGACCCAGGCCTGGACCATCGCACACGGTCTGCGCGTCGTCATCGTGCTCGAGGGGCGCGACACCGCCGGCAAGGACGGGGCCATCAAGCGGCTGACCGAATACATGTCCCCGCGCCAGACCCGCGTCGTCGCCCTGCCCAAGCCCAGCGACCGGGAGACCGGCCAGTGGTATTTCCAGCGTTACGTGCCGCACCTGCCGGCGGCGGGCGAGACGGTCATCTTCAACCGGTCCTGGTACAACCGCGCCGGGGTCGAGCCGGTCATGGGCTATTGCACGCCCGAGCAGTACGCCCAGTTCCTGACCGACGCCCCGCGGTTCGAGCGGATGCTGACCGACGACGGGATTATTCTGATCAAGCTGTGGCTCGACATCTCGCGCAAGGAACAGGCCGAGCGGCTGAGGGAACGCCGCGTCGATCCGCTGAAACGGTTCAAGCTGTCGTCGCTGGACGCGGAGGCCGAGACTCGGTTCGACGCCTATTCCGACGCCCGCGACCGGATGCTGGACGCGACGGATCGCGACTTCGCCCCCTGGACCGTCGTCGCCACCGACGACAAGAAGACGGCCCGCCTCAATCTGATGCGCCACATCCTGGCGGTGCTGGACCATTGCGGCGAGGAGATCGCGGCGCCGGATCCGGACGTCGTTTTGTCGGCCGATAAGGCCAAGGGGAAGCTGGCGCGGTAGGTCGGCCCTCGTTTTTGTCCTTCCGGGCTTTTGCTGCGCTACGCCCTGAATGGCGAAATATGATGTGACGCCCGTTCTGGCGCGAATGGCGCGAAAACAGCGTGCCAAGGCGCCAAACGTGCCAGAGGCGCCAAACCTGCCGAAAACGGCGCGGTGGCGGTCGATGGGGGCTGTGGTGTCGCTTCTCATGCAAAGATGATCTCACACTGCCGGCCACCGGTGGGTCGAAAGGCGCTGGATGTTCACAAGTCGTTGAAATTGTTTGAAGCGGGCCAGCGTCATTGTGCGCGCTGGCCTCTTCTCTTTCTTCATTCCGGGCGTAGGGCCGCGCGCTGACGGATTTCGCCTTCGGCGTCGCTGGGTTCCAAGCCTCGCCTGGCCCAACGCCGCAAGGAGATCGCCGGAAACACACACTGAAATTGACTCCAAAAGATTCGAGTGGATTGAGTCTATTCCTCGCCGCGAGGTGACGAACCGCTCGCCAACCCCTACCTACAGCCCATGACCGTTCACGCCGCCCCGCCCCTCATCCTCGACGCCGCCGATACCGACGAAGCCCTGTCGATCCTGAAGACGGCCCTGGCCGGCGCCGACGACGGCGAGCTGTTCCTGGAACGGTCCGAGAGCGAGAGCCTGGTGTTCGACGACGGCCGGCTGAAGTCCGCCGCCTATGACGCGACCGAGGGCTTCGGCCTGCGGGTCGTGGCGGGCGAGACCGCCGGCTACGCCCACGCCAACGAGATCTCGGCCGCCGCCCTGCGCCGCGCTGCCGACAGCGCCGCCCTGGCCAAGCAAGGCCACGCCGCCCGCGTCGCCGAGGGACCGCGCGCCACCAATCAGCAGCTTTATGACGCCGTCGATCCCCTGGCCTCGCCGGCCTTCTCCGACAAGATCGCCCTGCTGGCCGAGATCGACGCCTGGGCCCGCGCCCGCGACCCGCGCGTGGTCCAGGTCTCGGCCTCCCTGGTCGGCGAGCGCCGCGCCATCGAGATCCTGCGCGCCGACGAACGGGTGGTGCGCGATATCCGCCCCCTGGTCCGGCTGAACGTCTCCGTCACCGTCGAACAGAACGGCAAGCGCGAGAGCGCCGGCGCCGGCGCCGGCGGCCGCGCCGGCTTCGAGGCTTGGGTGGCGCCCGAGCGCTGGCAGGCCCAGGTGGACGAGGCCCTGCGCCAGGCCCTGGTCAATCTGGACGCCATCGACTGCCCGGCGGGCGAGATGGACGTGGTCCTGGGGGCCGGCTGGCCCGGCGTCCTGCTGCACGAGGCCATCGGCCACGGCTTCGAAGGCGACTTCCACAGGAAGGGCTCGTCCGTCTTCAACGGCATGATGGGCCAGCGCGTCGCCGCCCCCGGCGTCACCGTGGTCGACGACGGCTCCATCGCCGGGCGTCGCGGCTCCCTGTCGGTCGATGACGAGGGCACGCCCACCTCGCGCACCGTCCTGATCGAGGACGGGATCATGGTCGGCCTGATGCACGACCGGCTGTCGGCGCGTCAGCTGGGCGTCGCCGCCACCGGCAACGGCCGTCGCCAGTCCTTCGCCCACATGCCCATGCCGCGCATGACCAACACCTTCATGGAGGCGGGCAAGGATTCGAAGGCCGACATGATCGCCAATACCAAGCGGGGCCTCTACGCCGCCAACTTCTCGGGCGGCCAGGTGGACATCACCAACGGCAAGTTCGTCTTCCAGTGCAACGAGGCCTATCTGATCGAGGACGGGGTCATCACTGCACCGGTGCGCGGCGCCACCCTGATCGGCGACGGCGCCACGGCCCTGACCAAGATCCAGATGATCGGCGACGACTTCGCCTTCGACCCCGGCGTCGGCGTCTGCGGCAAGGCCGGCCAGGGCGTCCCCGTCGGCATAGGCCAGCCCTCGCTGAAGATGGGCGGCCTGACCGTCGGCGGAACAGCGGTCTGACGTCAAAGGCGCCTTGGCCTTCGACGCGGTTTTTCCGCGCCACACTCGAGAGCAAGCACCATGCCCGCCGAACGCAGCAGCGCCGGCATGGGCGAGGCCGTTCCCGACCGCCGGGCCCCGCGACCTAAGGGGTCAGGGGGCCACGGGCCGCCACTCGGGTCCGATCGGCTCCAGCCCCTGGGTTTCCAGCCGGTCCAGGACGCCGTCGGTCTCCGCCAACAGCCGAAGCGGCGCGATGGCCACTGTTACCCCGGGCTGCGACAAGGCCTCATCGACGGCCTTGTTCCAGATGCCCCGCAATCTCTCGCCCTCGCCCATCACCGCCCAATAGGAGCAGGCGTTCGTCGCCTGCTCCAGCGGCGAGGCCAGCACCGCCGGCACCTGCCTGCGTCGCCAAGCTTCCGCCCGTCGCTCGCCCTCGGCCTCCCCGGCTTCTGCGGCCGTCGCCGCCTTTTCGATACAGTCCAGATAGGCTTCGGGCGGCGTGGTCAGGATCTTCTCGACCATTTCGTCGCCGTGAAAGACACCAACCGGTTCGGCCGGCTTGCGGGACGCGCGCGCCGCCCGTCGCACCACCTCCGACACTGGGCGCGCGCGGCGGGCATAGCCGCCATGTTCCATCAGGTCGGCCGACAGCATCATCATGCTTTGGCGGCTTGGCCCCTCGGCCGTAATCCGTTCCACCCGCGCCTCAAGATCGGGCGAGAGATAATCTGCGCTCGTGCGGCCGTCGGGCAGGCGCGTCAGGGTTCGCATCCGCCAGAGCAGCCGTCCGACATCCGCCAACGACGCCTGACCCTGTATCGGGAACAGCACCCGATCCGCCCCTTCCACCGCTGAGACCAGAGCGTCTGTGCGCCATTCCATGTCTCGCGGCAGGCCGTTAATCGATCCCACCAGGATCAGCGTGCTGTCGCCGCGTTGGACCTCCCACATCGGCCCCTCGATCCGGCGCGCGACCACAATGATCTCATCGACCGTGGCGGGCTCCTCGGCCGTCTGGGCCAGCGTCGGCGTCGCCGCAGCGATCAGGCCCAAAGCCAGAATCAATGCTTTCATGTCCGTCCCCCTGTTCATGACCGTATAGTCTCACAATCGAAAGTATAGGCACGTGAACATCCGGTAATGCTGTCGCCGATTTAATCCACCTTTCCACCTTGTAACTGGAGATGAACGGAACGGATCGGCACACCTCTCGCCGACGAACTTGAGGGGAAGACCGATGAACAAGACCCTGCTGCTGGCCACCACCGCCCTGCTGTTTTCCGCCGCGACCGCCCATGCCGGCGACGCGCCGCAAGTGGCCCAGGCGCCCGTGCCGACCGGCCCGACCCGCCAGGCGCCCTTAGCCGACGCCGCCCAGCGCGGCGTGCTGGTCTTCACGCCTGACTTCTTCCTCGCCCAGCGGCCCAATACCGCGCTCGACATGGTCAACCGCGTGCCTGGGTTCGAACTGGACGACGGCAGCGGCGCGCGGGGCTTCGAAGGCGCGGTGGGCAATGTGCTGATCAACAACGCCCGCCCCGCCTCCAAGAACGACGCCGGCTCGAACGTGCTCAGCCGTACTCCAGCCCGCCAGGTCGAGCGGATCGAGCTGATCCGCGGCGGGGCGCCCGGCATCGACATGCAAGGCTTCTCGGTTGTCGTGAACGTCATCCTGAAGGCCGAGGCCAGCCGTCAGTCCATCCTGACCTGGAGCACCACCCAGTTCGAAGGTTCTGGCCAGGACCTCTCCAGCGGCAGCTATCAGTTTACCGCTCGGGACGGCGACCGCAGCTGGGGCGTGACCCTGTCCGACGGGATCAGCACCAGCGACTCCAACGGGCCGGGCCGCCTCATCCGCCGCGACGCGGCCGGAACTGTCCTGCGTGACGAGGTCACCGACAACGACAGCTATGGCGGCGGCGACTCGATCCGCGGCGTCTATGCCGGGCCGCTGGCGGGCGGCAAGGTGGATCTGACCGCCCGCTACGGGATCAGCGACTGGCAGGGGTACAACACCAGCCGATCCGCCACCGCCTTCCGCGAAAGCCTGGAAAGCGAGGACGAGGACGGCGGCGAGTTCGGCGTGACCTGGGAACGCCCCCTGAACGCTCACTTCAAGCTGGAAACCCGGCTGATGCACGAGTTCGGCAGCTGGGACGGGGTCTCGACCTATAATGTCCTGAACAACGGCGTGGACGCGCCTGAACAGGTGTTCGCCTATTCGGGCGAAAGCTCCGAGACCATCCTGCGCGCCCTGGTGCGTCACGAACGTTCGCCCAAACTGACCATCGAGACCGGCGGCGAGGTCGCCTACAATATGCGCCAGACAGACCAGGCCTATAGCGAAGGCGGCGTGCCCATCGCCCTGCCCAGCGCCTCGGTCAAGGTCGAGGAGACGCGCGGCGAGGCCTTTTCCAAGGGCACATGGCGGCTGCACCCGGACCTGACGCTGGAAGCGGGTCTACGCCTCGAAGCCTCGACCATCAGCCAGTCCGGCGACGCCAATCAGGAGAAGAGCTTCTTCTTCGCCAAGCCGCGCTTCATGGCCACCTGGACGCCGATGCCCAACAACCAGCTGCGGTTCCGCTTCGAGCGCGAACTGGGCCAGCTGGACTTCTCGGACTTCGCCGCCTCGGCCGACCTGGACGAGGAGAATGTCTATGGCGGCAATGTCGACCTGGAGCCGGAGCAGCGCTGGATCTCGGAACTGACCTATGAGCGCCGCTTCTGGGGCGAGGGCGTGGTCTCCATCGGTTATCGCCATGACGAGATCATCGACGCCATCGACCGGATCCCGCTTGCCGACGGCCTGTCGGCGGTCGGCAATATCGGCGACGGCACGCTGGACCGGCTGTCGCTGAACGTGACTGTGCCGCTGGACAAGCTGGGCGTGAAGGGCGCCCGCTTCACCTTCAGCAACGACTGGAACAAGACTTCCGTCACCGACCCGACCACGGGCGAAGAACGGCCCATTTCGGACGCGCGGCCGACCCAGGCCAATATCGGCATCGAGCAGGACATCACGCGCTGGAAGCTGCAATGGGGCGTGAACTGGCTGCCTTACCTGGGCGAGGCCAGCTACTCGCCGGACCAGGTCTCCAAATGGCGCGGCGCGGACTATTTCGAGATGTTCGCCGAGTACAAGCCGTCGCCGACCCTGGCGATCCGCGCCCAGCTGAACCTCTGGGACGACTTCACCCAGACCCGGACGGTCTTCGCGAACCGCCAGACTCGGGCCGTCGCCTTTGTCGAAGACAGCGCCGTCGATCCCCGCACCTTCGTCTCGGTCCGGGTGCGCAAGACCTTCTGAGGCCGGCGCCGACCAGCAAAAAGCCCCGGCGGATCGCTCCGCCGGGGCTTCTTCAGGTCCAGAGGCGCGTGGTTCAGTGGACCCCGGCCATGCCCTTCTTCAGCAAGGGCGAGATCAATAGCAGGAAGACGCCGACCCCGACGCCCGTCCAGCCGATGGTGCCGAAGATCGAGCCGTAGGTCTGCAACGCCAGCGCGGGGCTGGTCACCACGCCCGCGACCGTATCGGTCGCCGTCGCCTTGGCGATCAGGCCGGCGACGATATGGGCGACCGAGCTGGACAGGAACCAGATACCCATCATCATCCCGACCACCCGAGCCACCGACAGTTTGGTGATCATCGACAGGCCGACCGGCGACAGGCACAGCTCGCCGATCGTGTGGAAGACATAGGTCAGGAACAGGAACAGCAAGGGCACGCGGAAGGCCTCATTGGCCTGGTTCGCCGCCGCCCAGGTCAGGACCAGGAAGCCCAGGCCGACGAAGACCAGGCCGAACGAGAACTTGACCGGGGTCGAGGGCTCCAGGTTCCGTTTGCCGAGCCAGACCCACAGGGCGGCCAGGATCGGGCCGCCGATGATGATGACGCCCGGGTTGAACATCTGGGTGTAGCCGGCGTTGAACCAGTCAGGCATCTGGGTCGACTGGTCGGCGAACAGGGTCAGCGAAGAGCCGGCCTGTTCGAACAGGGCCCAGAACAGCACCGAGAAGAAGATCAGCAGCTGGGCGACCAGCATGCGGCTGCGTTCGGCGCCCTTCAGGCGGAAGACCGTATAGCCGACCACCGAGGCGAAGATGACGCCGGCGATCCAGGGCAGGCCCGTCTCGATGATCTCGTGGCGTTGCATCAGCAGCCAGGTCGGGATGACAGCGACCAGGCCGGCGATCCAGAAGAAGGGAACCAGGGGCACGCCCAGGATCGAACGACCTTCCACTGGAACAGGCGGTGCGCCGCGACCCTCAAGCCAGGACTGGCCCAGGACAAAGGTCAGAAGCCCAAACAGCATGCCGATGCCGGCCAGGCCGAAGCCGTAAGCCCAGCCATAGTTGAAGCCGAGATAGGAACAGGCGGCCGTGGCCAGGAAGGAGCCCAGATTGATGCCGACGTAGAAGATGGTGAAACCCCCGTCGCGACGGGGATCGTTCTCTTCATACAGGGCGCCGACGACGGTCGAGATATTGGCCTTCAGGAAGCCGACGCCGACAATGATCAGGGCCAGGGCCAGGAACAGAACGGGCTCGCCCAGCTTCTGGTCCCGCTCGGTCTCCAATGTATAGCCGCCCGTCGCCGTAAAGGCGGGGAAGTCGGACGGGGCGGCGGTTGCGGCGGCGACGGTGGAAACGCCTTCGGGCGTGATGGCGATATGGACCCGCTCGTCGCCGTTGACGGCGAACATCTTGCGGTTCTGATCGCGGCCTTCGACCTGAATCTGATAGGTGGTGTCGCCGATGGTCAGGCTTTCACGACCGCCCGTGCCCTCGAAGGCCATGGTGAAATGGCCCATGACCAGCAGGACGGCGCCGATGATGACGGCCTTGCGCGACCCCAGATATCGGTCGGCGATTATGCCGCCGATGACCGGCATCAGAAAAACGAGCGCTGCGTAGGCGGCGTAGATGCCTTGGGCCTCGCCCGAGCTGAACAGGAAGTGCTGCGTCAGATACAGGACCAGCAGGGCCCGCATGCCGTAGTAGGAGAACCGTTCCCACATTTCGGTGAAGAACAGAACCACCAGCCCCCGCGGGTGCCCCAGGAAAGTCTTGCGAGGCTCGAGCGCCCCCCCATCCGTCGCTGTCAACGGCTCACTCCCAACTGCCGCGCCGCAACTGGGCGCGCGAAAGGCGCATACCCAGCACAGCGGGCAAATCTGAACAAGTGTTAAGGCTGTCGCGGCGCGGGGTGTGAACGTTCGCGTGGTTGCGGCGTTTGCCAGCGGGACCGTGGGCGGTCCATGCTGGGGATGTATGAAGCGCGACTTCGCTGATTTCTGGAATCTGCTTTGGGAGGTCGGGCTGTTGGCCTGCGCCGCCTTTGCGTTGATGAACGCCTATGCGCCGCCGCAGGACCTGCCGTGGAAGCCGCTGGACCTCAGCCATCCGGTCGGCCGGGCGACGGCGGCCAAGGTGGCGGATTTCGATCTTCCTCCCACGGCTTCGGCTGAAGAGGTTCAGGGCGCGACCGAGGCCTGTATGCAGGCGCTGCGCACGGCGGGGGTCGAGGTCGAGCGGGCGGCGGATCGCGACGACGGCGGCTTCTGCGTGGTGCGCGGCGCGGTGCGGATCACCGGCGGGGCGGTCACGCCCCTGGCCCCGGCCGATGTGGTCATGCAATGCCCGCTGGCGGTCCGTTATGTCATCTGGGATCGCCAGGTGCTGCAGCCCGCCGCGCGCAGCATCCTGGGATCGGCGCCGGCGCGGGTCGACAACTATGGGACCTATGCCTGCCGCCGCATCTATGGATCCGAGGACGTGCAGGAACGACCCAGCGAACATGCGGGTGCCAATGCCCTGGATGTGGCGGGGGTGCCCCTAGAGGATGGGCGAACGATCAGCGTGCTTAACGACTGGCGCGGCCAGGGTCCGGCGGGCGAGCCGGGCGGGCGTTTCCTTCACGAGGTGCGAAACGGCGCCTGCCGGCTGTTTTCCACGGTTCTGACGCCGGACTACAACGCGGCCCACGCGAACCACCTGCATATCGACGGCGCCGAGCGCGGCCTGTGCCGTTAAGCTTGAATCACCCCTCAGGCGAATCGCTTTGCTGTTGACCGACTGGAAAAGCCGGGTGACAACAACAGCACAGTCCGGATTTTGCGTGGGGTCCACACCCGCGTCTCGCTCCTTCGCCTGAACGAGCTGTCCAGATGGATTGTCGGGTCACCCCGAGGGGGATCCGCCTGGAAAAGCGCGTTTACGGAGACGCAGACATGGCGACCGGTACGGTCAAGTGGTTCAACCCCACCAAGGGTTATGGATTTATCCAGCCCGACAGCGGCGGCTCTGACGTGTTCGTTCACGTCACCGCCGTTCAGAAGGCCGGCCTTCAGGGTCTCGATGAAAACGCCAAGGTCGAATACGAGCTGGAAAACCAGCGCGGCAAGACCTCGGCGATCGACCTCAAGCTCCTCTAAGCCGAACAGCCGACAATATTAAGATGCGGGCGCGGGGGCTTCCTTCGCGCCCGTTTTCTTTTTTGGGCTATCGCGCTTTGCGCGACTTGAGCCCGTCGGGTTGGGCTACCGCGCTTCGCGCGACTTGAGCCCGTCATGTTGGGCTATCGCGCTTTGCGCTACTTGAGCCCGTCGGGCGTCGGCTTCGTCCGTTGCGAGCGCTGGGCCATCACGATGGCCCCCAGCACCAGGGCGCCGCCCAGGGCCTGGATCGGGGTCAGGGTCTCGCCGAAGACCCACCAGCCCAGCAGGCCGGCGACGACCGGCTGGATCAGGATGGTCACGGCGGTGATCGAAGCCGGCAGCTTGCCCAGGGCCCAGGCGACGCCGCCCTGGCCCAAGACGTGCATCACCCCCATGGCCACACAGGCGGCCCACCCCGCCGCGCTCGCCGGGATGATGTCTTCCCCCAGAACCAGGGCGACGATCAGCAGCAGGGGCGCGCCCAGCAGGGTGGCCCAGAAGGTGACGCGCATGGCGCCCGCCGTGGCGCGCGCGGCCTTCACAGCCAGGAAATAGCCCGAGTACCAGACCGCCACCGACAGGGAGAAGGCGTCGCCCAGCGGCGGATTGGTCCCCTGGCCGCCGTCAGCGCCCGCCGCCATGGCGAAGGCGCCGCCCATGGCCAGAACCAGGGCCAGCAGGAACAGCCGACGCGGCGCCTCTTTCAGCACGATCCAACCGAACAGGGTCACGACGACCGGCGTCAGATTGCACAGGACCGTGGCGTTGGCGACCGAGGTCATGACGATGCCGTAGTGCCAGAAACTGAGATCCAGGGCGAAGAACAGGCCCGCCAGCAGCGCCCATTTCGACGGGGCCGCGATGCCGCCGGGCTCGCGCGACGCCAGCACGGTCAGCAAGGGCAGGGCGAAGACGAACCGCCAGAAGCCCGCCGCCGCCGGTCCCGTCTCCGTCAGGCGCACCAGGATCGGGGCCAGGCCCAGGACGCAGGCGGCGATCAGCAGCACGATCAGGGCGAAGGCGCGCGGAGAGACAAGCGACGAGACGCGTGAGACGAGGGGGGGCATGCGGCCTCTTACGCCGCCCTGCGACCTTCCGCCACAGCGGGCGCGCGGCCTCGATGCGGGCGCGCATGCCCGGACGACGGCGCGAGCGCCCAACCGACTGCGGTTGTTGATCTATTCGCGCCTGAGGGGTGCGAGACGGCGCATTTTCTCCGTCGCTGGGTCTCGGGGGAGGCCGTAGGACGGCGGGGACATGGAACGGCCTCAGTCGCATGGCGTTGGGGGCGCCGTCCCCCCGTTTTGACTGGTTGCCCTTCATGAAACTGCGCGTCCGCGCCGAGCTCGTCTATCGTTTCGATCCGCCGACGGACGCCATCTACAAGATTCAGGTCGCCCATTGGCCGGGCCAGGACATTCTTCAGGAGACCCTGACCTTCGATCCGCCGGTCGAGTTTCACGAAGACGAGGATGTCGACTTCGGCGCCCGGACCCTGCGCTGCCATGTCGAGGGGGAAGTGACCCTGATCTATGAGGCGGTGGTCGAGAACGGCGTGCTGAAGGGGCTGCCGCCCGATGTGGCCCAGCACGACTGGGGCGAGCTTCCGGCCGAGGTTCTGCCCTATCTCCAGCCCAGCCGCTATTGTCCGTCCGATCAGTTTGGCCGCTTTGTGGCCCGCGAGTTCGGCGACACCTCGGGCGGTGCTCGGGTGTTGGCGATCCTGAACTGGATCACCGAGAACATCGACTATGAGCACGGCGTGTCGGACACCGAGACGACGGCGGCGCGGACCTTCATTGACCGCGCCGGGGTGTGTCGCGACTTCACCCACCTGGGCATGACCTTCTGCCGGGCCTCGGGCATTCCCGCGCGCGCAGTCAGCGCCTTCGCCCACCAACTGACCCCGCCCGACTTCCACGCCATCTTCGAGGTCTGGCTGGATAACGGCTGGTGGCTGGTCGATGCGACGCGGCTGGCGCCGGTCGAAGGTCTGGTGCGGATCGCCTGCGGACGCGACGCGGCGGACATCGCCTTCCTGACCACCCAGGAACGGTGCCGGATGGTGCGGCAGTCGGTGACGGTGGTTGCGGCTTAGGGTCTTTTCCAACACCCATCCGTCATCCTCGGGCTTGACCCGAGGATCGGGCGTAGTGGCGGACTGTGCCTAACGCTTCTGTATGAGCTGCAGATCATCCGATCCTCGGGTCAAGCCCGAGGATGACGGAGATTGGGAGCGATGACGGAGATTGCGTGTGGGGAACTACTGCGTCTTCGCCTTCTGCTGCGCCTTATAGGCCCTCAGCGCGTCGATCACGTCCATCTGGCGCAGCACCTTGTTCTGCGGATCGATCAGGACGTGGGCTCCGGCCGGGACTGTGATCTGACCGCGTCCCCCGGTCATGGCGACGGTCTGGACGCGGCCGTCGATTTCGACCTCCAGAGGCATGGGGAAGGGTTCGCCGTTCCCGCTGGTCCATTCCAGATTCAGCAACTCGCCTTCTCGCGTCTGGGTCAGCACGGGCAGGGCGGCGTTGTACAGATAGCCGCGGAAGAACCAGCCGTAGTCCTGCCCCGTCACCTGATTGACGATCTGAAGGAAGTCCTGCGTCGAACGGTACAGGGGCTGGAAGCCGCCGGGGCGCGGATCGTCGGTTCCATAAACCAGTCGGGTCAGGGCCTGGTGGAAGGCCTCGTCCCCGATCAGCATCCGAAGCGAATGGCTGATCAGCGAACCCTTGGAATAGATGTCGCCGCCGGGGCCGACGTCGCCCTTGTAGACCTCGTCCTCGGTCTTGGGCGTGCCTGAGACCACGGGGAATTTGTTGACCAGCCCCTCGCGCTGGTTCGCCAGCTCGCGTTGCATATAGCGATCGCCCATCAGCCAGCGCGCGTAGAGGGGTTGCATATAGCTGCCCAATCCCTCGTGCAGCCACATGTCGTCGGCGTTTTGGTTGGTCAGCTGGTTGCCGAACCATTCGTGGGCGAACTCGTGCTGCAGCAGCCAGTCATAGCCCCGGCCGTCGATCTTGTAGCCGTTGCCGTAGGCGTTGATGGTCTGGTGCTCCATGCCCAGGTGCGGGGTCTCGACCACCCCCATCTTCTCGTCGCCGAAGGGGAAGGGTCCGACCGTCGCCTCGAAGAAGTCCAGCATCTTGGGGAATTCTGCGAACAGGGCCTGGACCTTTTCGGGCGCGTCCGACTTCAGATGCCAGTAGTTCATCGGGATCGTGTTGCCGAACCGGCTTTCGTACCGGCCGCTGACCTCTTCGTAGGGGCCGACGTTCAGGGCGATGGCGTAGGTGTTGGGGGTCTTCGCCGACCAGTTCCAGGTGGTCCACCCGTCGCCGTGATCCACCTTGCCCAGGAAGCGGCCGTTGGACGGCGCAGACAGGTCGGAGGGAACGGTGATGTGCAGGTCGACACGGCCTGGCTCGCCGTGTGGGCTGTCGATACAGGGCCAGAAGATGTCGCAGCCCTCGCCCTGGACAGCGGTGGCGATCCAGGGTTCGCCCGAGGGCGCCGTGGACCAGACGAAGCCGCCGTCCCAGGGCGCGCGGGGCGCCACGCGGGGCTTGCCGGCATAGGCCACGCGCAGGGCGACGGACTGGCCCGGCGTCAGGGGCTGGGGCAGATCGACGCTCAGCCGCCCTTCGGGGTTGGACCAGTGGTCGGCGGCGATTGCGACCCCGTCGATCTGGACCGAGGAGATGGGCAACAGGGTGTCCAGATCCACCACCAGCCGGTTCAAGGGCGATTTGGCGGTGAAGCCCAGCACGGCGACGGCGTCGATCGCCTTGTCCTGCGGAATGACCTTGATGGACAGGTCGGCGGTGTCGAACTGCACCGCCTGTTGCTCTGCGGTCAGCGGCTGGTCGGTGGCCAGGGTGTAGGCGGTCGAGTCCCGCATCGGCGGTGGGGCGTCGCCCAAGGTGGCGCATGCCGACAGCGTCAGGGCGGCGGCCGTGAAGGCCAGGGTGCGGGCGACGGTCATGCGGAATCCCCTCCGATTACGGTTCGGGATTAGACCCGCCCCGGAAGGCGCGCAAAGAAAAAGGCCGGCGTCGCCACCGGCCTTTTCCAGAACAGTTTCAGCGGTCGCCGATCAGGCGGCGGCGACGGCTTGTTCGGCCAGCTTGGCGCGAACCTGGCGCTTGATGCGCTGGGCGGCGATCGACAGCTGCTCGTCGCGGGCCTTGACGATGAAGGCGTCCAGGCCGCCCTTGTAGTCGAGGGTGCGCAGCGCAGCGTTCGAGATACGCAGCGAGAAGGTCTGACCCAGGGAATCCGAGGTGACCTTGACCGTCTTAAGCGACGGCAGGAAGCGGCGCTTGGTCTTGATGTTCGAGTGGCTCACGCTATGGCCGACCATCGGGCCGATACCGGTGAGTTCGCAACGACGCGACATCGTCAGATCCTTAAGGTGCGGCGTCCAGCCCGAAGCATGGGAGAAGACGCATGAAACAAGTACGCGCGGGAAGCAGCCCGCGCGAGAGGGGGCCGTATAAGGGAAGAGGCGGTCGGGCGTCAAGCCGAGTCTTGGCCCGGTTTCGCGGATCGCCGCAATGGCGTCGGAACCGGGTGTCGTTCAGGCGTCATTCAAATGACGCGCGCTATGAGTCATATCATGAAGATCCAAGCTGAACAGAAGGCCGCCATGTCTCGCTCCTCCCCGATCGCTCCTCTGTCCAAACGCGCCCGGTCCCTCAAGCTGTGGGCCGTGCTGGCGCCTGTGATGGCCGGCGGCTTCATGCTGGCCGCGCCCGCGATCGCACCGGCCCAGACGCCGGCCCAAAGCGAGGTCCTGCCAGGCTATTGGGAATATACGACCAGCGCCGTCGGCCAGCGCGACACCGAGCAGAAATGTGTCCGGCCCAGCGAAATCAACCGCTTCTTCGGCGGCCTGTCGACCAACCGTTGGCGCTGCACCTATCCGACCCGTGTGGTCGGGGACGGCCGGGCCCGGTTCGAGGGCACCTGTCAGGACAAGAAGGGACGCCGGGTCAATGTGCGACTGTCTGGAACCTATGAGGACACCAGCTTCAGTTTCCGTGGCGGCGCCCAACTGCTGCGCGGCACCCCCTATATTCCCGCCACCATCACGGCGCGCCGCATCAGCGCCCAATGCCCGGCCAACGCCGAATATTTCTGATCCTCAGACCGCCTCGGCGCGGGCGACCACATAGGTATGGGTCTGGTCGCCCGTGGACAGGCTGACGTATTCGCCCGTCTCGAGCACTTCATCGGCGAGACGGAAACCGTGCGCGTCGTCCGCTTCGCCAGACTCGAAGTCCAGGAACCAGCGGTCGGGCGCCGCGTGGCGCAGCCGACCAAAGGCCAGGGTGGCGCCGTGAGAGAAGCTGCGGACGCGGCATTTGTCTGGAGCTTCGCGCCAGGCGGCGGCGTCCAGGCGTTTGTCGGCCTTCAGCGGCGCAAGAATGTCATAGCCGATGCCGTTGTCCCCCTCTGGGTGCTGCGGCTCGCGCGCCAGTTCCAGGCGGATGTGGTGGAAGCCCAGCGGGGCGGCGGCGTCGGTCATGGTCGGCTCCTTGTTGGACCCCATCAGAGCGCCGGACGCCGCGGGGGCGCCTTGATGTCGGTCAAACCAAAAAGGGCCCCGGATCGCTCCGGGGCCCTTTCGTTTGTCCGAGGTCGAAGCCCAGGCCTGTATTTAGGCGGCTTCGGCGGTCGGGATCGGCTTCTTGGCGCTGAGCGACTTGGCCAGCAGCTCGACAGCCGCGTCCTTGTCGATCTTGTTGGCGGCGGCCACTTCGCGGGCCATGCGGTCCAGGGCCGATTCATAGAGCTGGCGCTCCGAATAGGACTGTTCCGGCTGGGTGTCGGCCCGGTGCAGGTCGCGGACCACTTCGGCGATGGAGACTAGGTCGCCCGAGTTGATCTTGGCTTCGTATTCCTGGGCCCGGCGCGACCACATGGTGCGCTTGATGCGAGCGCGGCCCTTCAGGGTGGTCAGGGCCTTGGTGACGACGTCGTCAGCGGCCAGCGAACGCAAGCCGGCCGTCGCGGCCTTCTTGGTCGGGACGCGCAGCGTCATTTTTTCATGGTCGAAAGTCACGACATAGACTTCCAGCGACATGCCCGCGACTTCCTGAGTCTCGACCGCCGCGACCTTGCCGACGCCGTGCGCCGGATAGACGACCGCGTCGCCAACCTTGAACTCCAGACCAGTCTTGCTCGTCATATTCGTCCTTTCCCGGTTCAGGGCCGGGCGAAGCGAAGGCGCGCTCGACGCAAACAGGACCTCAACCGTCGGTGGGAGCCGCCGGGGAGGTCATGCTGGGCGTCAAATGCGGAAACGGATCACCAAACCTCTGGCCGATCCCGTCTGTGGGCGGGATTTTGTCGCAAACACGGGCGGCGCGAAGTTTTCGCGGACCGCCCGATCCAATGAAACAGACCCTATCACAAAATGACGGGTTTTCAAAACGTCCACAGGCCCGACGAGGATTTACGACAGTTTGACCTTGGCCGCTCGACCGGGATCGGCGTCGAAAACCGTCGCCGGCTCAGGAGCCCTTGCCGGGCTTGGGGCTGAAGTATTTCTCGTACTTGCCGGTCTCGCGCTCATACTGTTCGCGGTCGGCGGGGGGCGTGCCCTTGACGGTGATGTTGGGCCAGACCTTGGCGTATTCGGCGTTGACCTGAAGCCATTTGCCGTCCGGTTCGTCCTCGGTGTCCGGGACGATGGCGTCGACGGGGCATTCCGGCTCGCAGACCCCGCAGTCGATGCACTCGTCGGGGGCGATGACCAGGAAGTTCTCGCCTTCGTAGAAGCAGTCCACGGGACACACCTCCACGCAGTCCATGAACTTACATTTCACGCAGGCGTCGGTGACGATGTAGGTCATTTGGCGAAAAAACGGGTCGAGGTTGTGAGCGGGAGGCCTGCGACATGGCGGCCACGCAACCAACTGTCAACAGTAGGGCTTAAGGCGAGAGACGTTCGCAAGCCGACTCGCGGCCCTTGACTAAGGGGCGGGTCTAACCGCAACTGTGTTGATTGCATATCAAGATCCACCCCACAGGAAATCCCCCAATGCGCAATTCTTTCGCCAAATACGCCGTCGCCGGCGCCCTGTCGTTGAGCCTGATGGCCGGCGGCGCCGTGGTGGCCCAGGCCGCCTTGACCAAGAACCCGGCCGAGGTCACCGCCGGGAACTACGATCTGGAGTCCAGCCACGGCAAGATCACCTGGTCGGTCAACCACTTCGGCCTCTCGACCTACACGGGTCAGTTCGTGAACGTGAAGGCCGAGTTGAAGCTGGACCCGGCCAATCCGTCCGCCTCGACCCTGACCGCCACCATCCCGTTGGCCGATGTCGCGCCGAATGATGACCGGTTGAAGGGTCACCTTCAGACCGCCGACTTCTTCGACACCGCCAACCATCCGACCGCGACCTTCGTCTCGCGTTCGGTCACGGTTCATCCGGGCAAGGCCAATGAAGCCACCGTGGTCGGCGACCTGACGCTGAAGGGCGTGACCAAGCCGGTCACCATCGAGGTCGTGTTCAACGCCGCCGGGCCCGTCATGGGCGCCTACAAGGCCGGCTTCGACGGTGAAGCCACCATCAAGCGTTCGGAATTCGGCATCAACTACGCCCTGCCGGCCGTTTCGGACGAGGTGAAGCTGCACATCGAAGGCGAGTTCGTCATTCAGAAATAAGGACGTAAAGGGCGCGGGCTTCTTCGGCGGGCCCGCGCCGCTCGCCCAGGGCCTCGACCCTGAGGCTTGTGACCCGCCCGTTCTGGGCGAAGGTCAGCAGGTCGCCCGGATGAACGTAGCGGCTGGGCTTGTCCAGCCGCGCCTCACGCCCCTGATGCGTCAATCGCACCGCCCCGCGCTCGACCAGCGCGGCGGCCAATGCCCGCGTCTTCACAAACCGCGCGCGCCACAGCCAGACATCGATACGGCAGGCGTCGTCGCTCAAGCTTGGGCCTTTCGACGTGGGCGACGACGTTTCGCGCGCGCCGGCGTCGCTGGAGGCGCCGTCAGGGCGGCCAGGGCGGCGAAGGGCGAGTCCTTGGGTGGTTTGGGGGCGACGCCGGGCTTGTCGGGCTGGCGGGCGCGTTCTGTCTTCAGGGCGGCGATGATCTGTTTGGCCTGTTCCGCGGTCCAGCCCAGGTCGATCAGACCGTCGTCGGACAGGCGGCCGCGGTCCGCAGTCTTGGCGGCGCGCAACTCGGCCATCTTCTCCAGGGTCTCGACCGGCGCCAGCCAGCGGCCGGCCATGCGCAGTCCATGCGCCGAGAGCAGGCGAGGCGAGGGCGGCTCGGGCGGAAGCGGGATCAGGTCCGGCGTCGCGGGAATCAGCGGGGCGTCCAGGAAGGCCTGGGCGAAATGGCGGGCGCGAGGCTTTTGCAGGCCGGGCAGCCAGACGGAATGAACCCCGACGCGGATGGCGAAGCTTTTCAGCGTGCGCCGCTCGACCTGGCTGAGGGCGGCCAGGTCGCGTTCGACGTCGCGCCTATCGATCAGGCCCCCGGCCTCGATCAGGCGGAAGGCGATCCCGCGCGGCAAACCCTTCAGCGCGCCCGATTCCACCGCCTGGCGCAGGCGGCGCAGATCGCGCAGGGCCCGGCCGGCCTCGAACGCCAGCCAGGCCTCGATCCGGCGTTTGGCCCGCTCGCGGGCGGGCGTCGGCCCAAGTTCGCCCAACAGGCGGACGACCGGCGAAAACGGGTCGGCTCCGGCCGGCGTCGCTTGGATCTGGGCGGTCAGGACGCCGCGCCACAGCACGGCTCCGTCCGGCGTGACGGCGAAACCGTCGTCCGTCTCGGCGGCGAGACGGCCGAGGCGGCGATTGATCTCGGGCGTCACGGCGCGGACCGCGGCCTGGCGCAGAGTGCGGTCCTCAAGGGCTGATGCGCCCTTCTCCATCTGGAAGCGGACGCCTTCAAGCTGGCCGACCACCTGGCCCTCGACCGTGACCTCGCCGTCCTCAGCAACGCCCGCGAAAGTGTCCTCGCGCACGTTCAGGGCCCGCATCAGGGCGGTGGTGCGACGGTCGACGAAACGCGCGGTCAGACGCTCGTGCAGGACGTCGGACAGGCGGTCTTCCAGGGCGCGGGTCTTGTCACGCCAGCCCTGGGCGTCATGAACCCAGTCGGGGCGGTTGGCGATATAGGACAGGGTGCGGACGGCCGAGAGCCGGGCCGACAGCTGATCGATCTGGCCGTCGTCGCGATCCACGAAGGCGAAACGCGGGGCCATCCAGTCGTCGGTCAGCCGGCCCCGCTTGCCGGTCAAGGCGTGGAAGACGTCCTTGGCCAGTCGGGCGTGTTCGTCCAGCGTCGTCTTCTGGAAGTCGGGCAGTTGGCAGGCCTCCCACAACCGCATGACCGCGCCGCGCGAACGGCCGATACGGGCGACCTCCTCGTCCTTGATCAGGCGGCGCAGCAGGGTTTCATCCAGCGCCTCGGCGGTCAGGCTGAGGCCGCTGCGCTGGGGCGTGACGGTCAGGGATCGTAACAGGTCGGGCAGGGTGTCGAAGTCCAGTCGGGCGTTGCGCCATTCGGCGGCCTCGACCGGATCGAATCGGTGCTCGACGACCTGTTCGACCAGATCGTCGTCCAGATCCTCGGCCTCGGCGGTCACGCCGAAGGTGCCGTCGCGCAGGTGACGGCCGGCGCGCCCGGCGATCTGGCCGATTTCGTGGGCGTGCAGCCAGCGGGTTCTGCGGCCGTCGAACTTCCTCAGGCCCGCGAAGGCGACATGGTCCACATCCATGTTCAGACCCATGCCGATGGCGTCGGTGGCGACCAGGAAATCGACCTCGCCTGACTGGTACAGGGCCACCTGGGCGTTGCGGGTGCGGGGGCTGAGCGAGCCCATGACCACGGCCGCCCCGCCCCTCTGACGCCGGATCAATTCGGCGATGGCGTAGACCCGCTCGGTCGAGAAGGCGACGATGGCGCTGCGGCGGGGCAGGCGGGTCAACTTCTTTGATCCCGCGTAGGACAGTGTGGACAGCCGATCCCGCGTGACGATCTCGACGTCTGGAACCAGGCGGCGGATCAGGGGCTCGAGCGTGCCGGCGCCCAGGAACATGGTCTCAAACCGGCCGCGTGCGTGCAGCAGCCGCTGGGTGAAGACGTGGCCGCGCTCGGGATCGGCGACCAGCTGGATCTCGTCCACGGCCAGGAACTCGACCGACCGCTCCAGCGGCATGGCCTCGACCGTGCAGACGAAATAATGCGGGCGCGGCGGGACGATCTTTTCCTCGCCCGTGATCAGGGCGACGGCGGCGGCGCCCCGCTGTTTGACGATCCGCTCATAGATCTCGCGGGCCAAAAGGCGCAGCGGCAGGCCGATCATGCCCGAGGCGTGACCCAGCATCCGCTCGACCGCAAGATGGGTCTTGCCGGTGTTGGGTGTTGGTGGGCCCCAGCACCGCGGTGACGCGGGACGGGGCGAGGCCTGCGGACCGGTCGCTCATGACCCGCGTAAAGTGGCGACGATCGGCGGGCGGCTCAAGGGGCGTTTACGCCGAAGTTTCAGGCCTCTGCGACGCTCAGGCCCAGCCGGACCAGCATGGACAGGCTTGTGGCCTGCATCTTCTGCATCACCTTGGCCCTGAAAATCTCGACGGTGCGGGGGCTGATGTCGAGGATCAGGGCGATTTCCTTGTTCGACTTCCCGTCGATCAGGGCGTCGAACACCTGGCGTTCACGCGGGGTCAGGGTGGCCAGACGGGCGCATGTCTGCTCTCGCGCCTCGCTTTCGGCCCCGTGGCGCTGAAGAACCGAGAGGCAGCCCCGCACCGCCTCGAGGATGCGGTTCGGATCAAAGGGCTTTTCGATGAAGTCGATCACGCCGGCCTTCATCAACTGGACCGCCAGGGGCACATCGGCATGGCCGGTGATGACGATGATGGGCCAGTTTTCGCCTCGCAGAACCCGAAGGCGTTGAATCAGTTCGGTCCCCTCGATCTGGGGCATCCGCAGGTCTGTGATGACGCAGGCGGACTTCTCGTCGGGAAGGGCCTCGAGGAAAAGGGCGGCGCTGGCGAAGCCTCGGGCGCGGATGCCCTCGCCCCTCAAAAGCAGCAGCAGCGAGTCTCGCATGGCTTGATCATCATCCACGATGAAGACGGAATGGTCGGTCATGCGGCTTCGAGCTCCGAGACGGGGGATAGGCAGAAGGAAAAGGCGGCGCCGCCCAGCAGGCTTCGGCCTACGGTCAGGACGGCGTCATGGCTTTCGACGATCGAGCGGGTGACGGACAGGCCCAGCCCCATTCCACCGGCCTTTGTCGTCATCATCGGTTGGAAGATTCGGTCCATCTGGTCTTCGGCTATGCCGGGACCGTTGTCTTCGACCCGAATTTCATAACCCTGGTTCGCCAGACTGCGTCCCGTCACCGAAACCATCCCATCGTGGTGTCCGCAAACGGCGTCCACAGCGTTGCGGACCAGGTTGGCGATCGCCTGTTGAAACTGGATTCGGTCGGCCAAAACCCGATCGCTGGCGTCGTGCACATCGATGCGGATGACGACACCGGTGTCCTGCCGAATCAGATCGAGCAAGGGCCGCAGGTCCTCGATCATCGACGACACTCGCTCCTCGGTAAGCTGTGGGCCGCCGGTGGCGATCAGTTCGCGCATGCGGCGAATGATGTCCCCGGCGCGCAGCAGCTGGGTCTTCGCCAGATCCAAGGCGCGGCCGGCGCTGTCGCCGATTGGCCCCGCGCGGGCGATATCCGTCTGTCCGGCATGAAGATAGACGGTGGCGGCGGTAAGCGGCTGGTTCAATTCGTGCGCCAGGGTGGCCGCCATTTCGCCCATCGAGTTCAGCCGCCAACTTCTGCTGAGCTGGCCCATCAACTCCCGCATCCGGTCATTGACCGCCAGAGCCTGTCTCTGATCCGCAAGGGACAGGACGACACGCTCCGGATCGACGCTGTGGGCCAACAGGCTGGCATGGATGATCAGAGGAATGATTTCGCCGTCGGGACGGCGCGCCATCCAATACCCAGCGGCGGGCGCCGTAAGGGCGTCGCCTTGCAGCAAGGCGCCGAGCGTCCGCTCGCCGAAATCCGGCGCGAAGATGCGGAAGTCCCGGTTCAGGGCGTTGGCTGGAGCGACGCCGAGAAGATCGGCTGCGGGGGCCGTGATGCGAAGAATGCGGCCCTCGCTGTCCAGCGTCACCACGGGGACCGACGTCAATATGCTGTGCAACAGCGCCGTTCTGCTCGTCAGGCGATGACAAACTTCGGCCATGACCGAGGCGATCAAGACGAACAGCAGGGTGTTGGCGGCCACGCCCGCTAGACTGATGCGCGTCGTCACCATGAGATCGGCGGCGACCGAAAGCACAATGGCGAGAAAGGTGGCGGGGCGGTTCCCCAGCAGGGCGGTCGCCATGACCGCTCCCAACAGCGGCATATAGTGGACGTGCTCGATATCCTGCAAAGCGACCTTGGTGATTGTTGCTACCGATACGCAGGCGCAAGCAAGAAAAACGCCGTTCCGTGAGGGGGGGGCGGCAGGTTGCCAGCTTCGACCCCTTACAAATTCAGTAAAGGCATCTGCTCTCACCCGCTTCATGTGGGATCTCGCTGCTGCGAAATCATCTCAACTGCACCGTCGCCGCTTTTCTGACGTATTTTCTATACCGGCATGGGCTTCGCTGGAAAGCAATATTGTCCCTAATGGCGCTGTTGCGGCGAATGATTGCCCAGGAAAGCACAGCCTGAGGCGGTGGTCGCGCCAACCCTTCGTACGCGTTCATACTTAACCTCCGGTTCAGGTTTCGTAGGGGGCGGCTCCACATTGTCGTTTCGTGGAATGACGGTTTGTGAAGAGGCGCGAGCACAGGCTTGGAAGCCTGTTTTCCGAGCTGCATTCTTGTCTTCGTGGACCAAGGGAGGATTGGCGTGAAGTTGATCGGAAATCTTACGGCGGGCCGCCAATTGACGCTGGCCTGGGCGCTGACCCTCGGCGCACTGGTTGTCATGGGCGTCTTGATGGTCACGAATCTGTTGGCGCTGAAGAGCGCCAGCGAGGCGCTGACGCGCCAGGAAAGCTTGAATAGCGCGCTTGTGGAGGCGGAATTCCGCTTCGCCCGGCAGGAAAATTCCTATCGCGGCCACCTGCTGTCGGCGGAGGCCTATTATATCGCGCGGCTGGAGACCCACCGCGCCGAGTTCAAGAAAGCCCTTGAGGAAGCGCGCGTCGACACGCCGCAAGAGCACCAGGCCACGATCGACCAAGCTTTGCGGGCGGCCGACGACTGGCGCCTGAATGTCGCCTTGGCGGGCCAGGCCCTGATCGCTCAAGGCCGCATGGTCGAAGCCGAACAACTGGTGGGACAAGTCGGGGTGTCTGACCGATACGTCGAGCCGGTCGAAGGGGCGATCAATACTCTGAAGGAGGTAAACGCAGTGGCGCTGGAGGCCTCGCGGCAGGCGCAGGTTGAGGCGTCGCGCAACGCCGTCATCACGCTGACCGGTGGTCTGGCCAGCGCGATCCTCATGGCCTTGCTGATGGGACTTGCGATGAGCCGCACCCTCGCGCGATCGACCTTCGGCATGGTCGGTCTCCTGCAAAAGCTCAGGGCCAGCGAGGCGGCCCCCTAGGCCGAAATCACCGATGTTCGGCGGCCTTCTCGCCGTTCATGGTCGGGCGAAACGGCCGCATCCTATTGAACGACCTCATGTTCCTCTATGCGCAACGGCTTTACGTATTCCTACCTAAGCTGCGGTTCAGAATTCTTATTAATCATCCTTCCATTCTTGCTGGGCAGGCGCCGGTCGTTTTTGGCGCCTAGCGTTTCCCGGTTCGTGCCCGTTTCTGAGGCGCGCGATCAAGGCAAGGGCCGGGGGTGGAAAGGGCGGCGGGGGCCTTCGAAGGGGGGCTCGGACTGTCAGTGCTGATTGGTTCTGGTCCGTCAAAAGACCTTGGGAGAGTAAGTTGAACTTCATTGAAAACATGCCGGTGGGGCGCAAGCTCGTCTTTGCTTTCGGTATCGTCCTCGCGGCGATCGCCGTCATGGGCGCCGTCGTGGTGACGAACCTGTTCGCAGTTCAGCACGCCGACGAAGCCAGAAGTGTGGAGAACAAGCTGAACCGCAGCCTTGCGGTCGCAGAGTTCCGCCTCTCCAAGCAGGAGAACTCCTATCGAGGCTATCTGCTGTCTGAGGACCCCTATTACACCGAGCGTCTGGATGCTCACCGCGCCAAGTTCAAGGCAGCGCTCGAAGAGATGCGCGCCGATATTCCGGCGGATCGTCAGGCGCCGATCGACAAGGCGATCCAAGCGGCCGACGGCTGGTACGAGAATATTGTTCAGGTCGGTAAGGGCCTGATCGCCGAAGGGCGTCTCGCCGAGGCGGAGCAGATGGTCGGTCAGACCGGCACCGCCGACAAGTTTATTGAGCCGGTCGAAGCCGCCATCGACGAGCTGAGGACCACAAACGACGCTGCCCTGGAGACCGCGCGTCAGGCGCAGGCCGCCGCCTCGCGCAATGCTTTGATGGGTGTGGTGATCGGTTTGGCCGGGGCCATACTGATGGCGCTTGTCGCCGGTCTGGTCGCGACACGCTCCATCGTGCGGCCGACCTTCAGCATGATCGGCTATATGCAAAAACTGATGGCGGGCGACACTGCCATTCAGATTGTCGGCGCCGACCGCAAGGACGAGTTCGGCAAGATGGCCCAGGCCATCGTCGCCTTCCGCGACGCGGCCGTCGACAAGGTTCGCGTCGAGCAGGAAGCTGCAGCCACGCGTTCCATGTCCGAACAGGAGCGTCTGGCCAATGAGGCCGAGAAGGCGCGGATCGCCGAAGAAGACCATGTGGCCCTGACCGCTCTGGCCGAGGGCCTGGCGGCCATGTCCAACGGCGACCTGACCCATAGGTTCACGGTGGAGGTGTCGCCGCGTTCGCAGCAGCTGAAGACCGATTTCAACGCCGCCATCACCCAGCTGCAACAGGCCCTGAGCGTGGTCCTGGGCAATGTCGCGGGCATCCGCTCGGGCGCCAGCGAGATCTCTCAGGCCGCCGACGACCTGTCGCGCCGCACCGAACAACAGGCGGCCAGCCTGGAAGAAACCGCGGCGGCTCTGGACGAGATCACCGCCACGGTGAACAAGACCGCCTCGGGCGCCCGCCAGGCCTCGGACGTGGTTCAGGCAGCCAAGGGCGATGCGGAAACCTCGGGCGTCATCGTCCGCGACGCCGTCACGGCCATGCAGGCCATCGAGGGGTCGTCCAGCCAGATCAACCAGATCATCGGCGTGATCGACGAGATCGCCTTCCAGACCAATCTGCTGGCCCTGAACGCCGGCGTTGAAGCCGCTCGTGCAGGCGAAGCCGGTCGTGGTTTCGCGGTGGTGGCCTCCGAAGTGCGGGCCCTGGCCCAGCGTTCGGCGGAAGCCGCGAAAGAGATCAAGACCCTGATCTCGGCCTCGACCGCCCAGGTCGGATCGGGCGTGAAACTGGTCGGTCAGACCGGCGAGGCCCTGCAACGGATCGTGGACCGCGTCGCCGAGATCGACGGCCTGGTGTCGGAAATCGCCGCCTCGGCCCAGGAGCAGGCCATCGGCCTGGCCGAGGTCAACACCGCCGTGAACCAGATGGACCAGGTCACGCAGCAAAACGCCGCCATGGTCGAGCAATCGACCGCCGCCAGCCATTCGCTGGCCCAGGAGGCCGAGGCGCTGCAATCGTCCGTGGCCCAGTTCAAGGTCGGCGCCGGTACGCAAGACGCTGCGGCGCCGCATCGGGCTTCTGCCCCCGCTCGCTCTTCGCAAGCGCCCGCGCCCGCCAAGCCGGTCAGCCGTGTCATCCAGGCGCTGAAGACCGTGGGGCGTGGCGGCGCTGCGCCCAAGGTCGAGGCGGAGGCCGAGGGTTGGGAAGAGTTCTGATGGATTCTCTCTTCAAGCGATATTTACCAACGCCGTGCGATGTTTGGCTCTGAGGCAGAGGGAGGAGAGTTTTCATGACCGACGCCATCGTTCTAGCGCCTGTGCTGGACATGAATGCGGCCGAGCCGCTGAAGGCCGAATTGCTGGCCCGACGCGGACAGGCGATCACCCTTGACGCCTCCAACGTCGAACGTTTGGGCGGCCTTTGTCTGCAAGTGCTGTTGTCGGCCCACAAGACCTGGGCCGCCGACGGGGTCGATCTGACGATCGAACCCCGGTCTGAAGGTTTTTCTGAACAATGGGCCGCCTTCGGCGCGCCTGAAATCAACGCTCAAGACCTCATTGAAGGAACGCCCGCGTGAAAAAGACAGTGCTCACCGTCGATGATTCCCGCACCATGCGCGACATGCTGCTGATGGCGCTGGAGGACGCGGGCTATACCGTGATCCAGGCCGTCGACGGTATCGACGGTCTGGAGACCCTGGCCGCTCAAGGCCCGGACTCGATCGATGTGGTCATCACCGACATCAACATGCCGCGCATGGACGGCTTCGGCTTCATCGAGGGCATGCGCGCCGATCCGAACCATCGCGTCACACCTGTGCTGGTGCTGACGACCGAGAGCGACGCCGAGAAGAAGGCCCGCGCGCGCGCCGCCGGCGCTACGGGCTGGATCGTCAAGCCGTTCGATCCCATCAAATTGGTCGACGCCGTTCGCCGCGTCGCGGCTTAATCCAAGAGATCGGTAAGGCTGCACGTCATGGACGCCTTCGAAGCCATTAAAGCCACCTTCTTCCAGGAATGCGACGAACTGCTCGCGGACCTGGAATCGAAGCTCATGTTGCTGGAACAGGGTCAGACCGACCTTGAAACCATCAATGCCGTCTTCCGCGCCGTCCACTCGGTGAAGGGCGGCGCCGGTGCGTTCGGCTTGGAGGCTCTGGTTCGCTTCGCCCACGTTTTCGAAACCTTGATGGACGAGCTGCGGGCCGGCCGCAAACCCTGTGACACGGTTACGATCAAGACCCTGCTGCGCGCCTCTGACGTGCTGGCCGACCATATCCAGGCGGCCCAAGGTCTGGTTCCTCCGGTTGATGAGGAACGGTCCGCAGGCCTGGTTCATGAGCTTCAGCTTCTGACCCACGGCGGCGAGGCTCCGCCGGAGGAAGAGGAAAACGAAGACGATTTTGGCTTTACGCCCATGGCCTTCGACGTGGCCCTGGACGAGCCCCTGCCCGATCTGGGTGCGCCGGCCGAGCCGGAGGCCGCTGCCGCCGCCGAGGCGCAGACGGGTTGGCGCGTCTCGTTCAAGCCTCACAGCCGCATGTACGGCAGCGCTAACGAGGCCGGCCTGCTGCTTCGTGAGCTGGGGCGACTGGGCCCCATCGCCGTGTCGGTCGACGACAGCAGCCTGCCCGCGCTCGACATCCTCGTCGCCGAGGAAGGCTATCTGACCTGGACCATCGATTTGACCGCTGGGGTCGAGGAAAAGGTCGTTCGTGAAGTCTTCGACTTTGTTGAAGCCGACTGCGATCTGACAGTTTCACCGTTGGGCGGCGCGCCGATGCTTGAATTTGAAGAAGAGCCGCCCGCAGTGCTGCCGGCCAGCGATGACCTGGATGTCGCCGCCCTTCTGGCCAAGGCTGCCGGCGCGCCGCCTGTAGCCGCAGCGGCCCCCGCTGCAGCGCCCGAACCAGCGCCCGCGCCTGTCGCTCCTCCGCCCGTCGCTGCGGCGCCGGCGCCCACGCCGGCCGCGATCCCGCCGGCCCAGGTCGCCGCGCCCGTCGCCCCGGCGCCGGTCACCATCCGGGTCGATCTGGATCGGGTCGATCGCCTGATCAATGTGGTCGGCGAACTGGTGATCCAACAGGCGATGCTGTCGCAACGCGTCCTGGAAAGCGGCCTGGCCCGTTCGTCCGGCATCGCCCTGGGCCTGGAAGATCTCGAGCTGCTGACGCGCGAGATTCAGGACAGCGTCATGGCCATTCGCGCCCAGCCGGTGAAGTCGGTGTTCCAGCGCATGCCGCGCCTGGTTCGCGAAGTCGCCGACATGGTCTCCAAACAGGTTCGTCTGGTCACGGCGGGCGAGGACACCGAGGTCGACAAGACCGTGGTCGAGCGCCTGGCCGAACCCATCACCCACATGCTGCGCAACGCCATCGACCACGGGCTGGAGACGCCCGAGGACCGGGTCGCCGCCGGCAAGACGGCCGAGGGCACTGTGCGCCTGGCCGCCCTGCACCGTTCGGGCCGGATCGTCATCGAAATCTCCGACGACGGTCGCGGCATCAACCGCGAGCGGGTCAAGAAGATCGCCATCGACAAGGGGCTGATCTCTGCGGAGTCCGCCTTGACCGATGAGCAGATCGACAATCTGATCTTCCTGCCCGGCTTCTCCACCGCGGCCGTGGTGTCCGATATTTCGGGACGCGGCGTGGGCATGGATGTGGTCAAACGCTCGATCCAGGCACTGGGCGGCCGGATCTCGATCAGTTCGGTGCCCGGCAAGGGCTCGACCTTCACCCTCAGTCTGCCGCTGACTCTGGCGGTGCTGGACGGGATGGTGGTGTCCGCCGCCGACCAGATCCTGATCGCGCCGCTGCCGGCCATCGTCGAAAGCCTGACGCCGCAAGAGAGCGACCTGCATTATGTCGGGGGTGTCGATCCGGTCATCCGTTTCCGCGAGCGTTTCCTGCCCTTGATCGACGTGGCCATGACGATGGGCTTCCGGGACACGCCGGTTATCCCGTCCGAGGGCGTCGCCGTGGTGGTCGAGACCGAGGGCGGCCAGCAGGCGGCCTTGCTGTTCGACGCCATTCAGGGCCAGCGCCAGGTCGTCATCAAGAGCCTTGAGACCAACTACCAGCAGGTCGAGGGCGTCGCCGCCGCGACTATCCTGGGTGATGGTCGCGTCGCCCTGATCCTGGATGTGGACGTTCTCGTCACCGACATGCGCCGCAAATCCGGCCGCCCCGACTTCAAGCTCGCGAGTTGAACCATGAATGAAGCCAACGACTCCCAGCGCGAACTCATCGCCTTTCGGATCGGCCAGCAGGAATTCTGCGTCGATATCATGTCGGTGCGTGAGATCCGGGGCTGGACCCCGGCGACCCCGCTGCCCCGCTCGCCCAGCTATATGAAGGGCGTGATCAACCTGCGCGGCACCGTTTTGCCCATCATCGACCTGGGCTCGCGGTTCGGCCTGGAAACGTCCGAGCCTACGGCCCGTCACGTCATCATGGTCGCCCATATCGGCGGCCGGATGGTCGGTCTGCTGGTCGACGCGGTTTCGGACATTCTGGAAATGAACGACGCTTCGGTTCAGGCGACGCCTGACGGCGCCAGCGATCAGGTGAAGACCTTCGTCAAGGGAATCTTCTCGATCGACGGCCGTATGATCAGCTTGATCGAACTGGATCACATCCTGCCCCAGGTCGAGGCGGAAGCCGCATGAGCGCCGCTCCTGGACGGGGGTCGATCGTAGAGGGTGAATTCGTCTTCACCGCCGACGACTTTCGTCAGATCGCAGAAATGCTGCACGCCCATGCCGGCATCGCGCTGAACGAAGGCAAGGCCGCGCTCGTCTATTCGCGCCTGGCCAAGCGCCTGCGGACCTTGGGCCTGTCCAGCTTCCGTGACTATTGCGCCCTGGTCGAGGGCGCCGATGGGATCGACGAACGTCAGAAGATGACGGCGGCCCTGACGACCAACGTCACCCGCTTCTATCGCGAGCCGCACCATTTCGACGACCTGCGCGACCGCGTTCTGCCCAAGCTGGTCGAGCGGGCCCGCGCCGGCGGCCGGGTGCGGCTTTGGTCGGCGGCCTGTTCGAACGGGCAGGAGCCCTATTCGATGGCCTTGACCCTGCTGTCGGTCCTGCCCGAAGCGGCGGACCTGGATGTGCGCATCCTGGCCACCGATATCGACCCGAACATGGTCGCCCAGGGCCACGACGGCACCTATTCCGAAGAGGCGCTGGAGCCGGCGCCGGCTACGCTGTGGCGCAAATATTTCAATCGTTCCGATCGCGGGAGCTGGACCGCCGGCCCGCAACTGAAGCGGCTGGTGTCCTTCAAGGAACTGAACCTGATCGGCGACTGGCCCATGAAGGGCAAGTTCGATGCGATCTTCTGCCGCAACGTCGTCATCTATTTCGACGATCCGACGCAGGAGCGGGTCTGGAGCCGGTTCGTGCCGCTGATGCAACCCGGCGCCACCCTCTATATCGGCCACTCCGAGCGCGTCGCCGGGCCTGCCGCTAACAAGCTTCAGACCGCAGGTCTGACCACCTACCGCCTAGGAGCCACATGATGAGCGCCAAGATCAAGGTCCTGGTGGTTGACGACAGCCTGACGATGCGTGGCCTGATCTCGGCCGCCCTGAAGTCGGATCCCGAGATCGAGGTTGTCGGCACGGCCGCCGACCCGATTGAGGCGCGCGCCGCCATCAAGGAGCTGAACCCCGACGTTCTGACCCTGGATGTCGAGATGCCCAATATGAACGGGCTGGAATTCCTCGAAAAGATCATGCGGCTGCGGCCCATGCCCGTGGTCATGGTCTCGACCCTGACGGCGGCGGGCACGGACGTCACCCTGGCGGCCCTGGAAATCGGCGCTGTGGACGCCGTGGCCAAGCCGGCCGTAGCCAGCGTCGACGCCTTCCACGACCTGATCGACAAGGTGAAGACGGCGGCGCGCTCGCGCGTCCGGGCCCGCACCGACATACCGGCGAGGACGGCGGCGCCGACCACCTATCGTCCCGCCGCCAACCATATCCTGGCCATTGGGTCATCGACCGGCGGGGTGGAAGCCCTGTTGACGGTTCTGAGCGGCTTCCCGGCCAACTGTCCGGCGACCATCATCACCCAGCACATGCCGGCGACCTTCACCGCCAGCTTCGCCGCCCGTCTGGACCGCGTTTGCGCGCCGACCGTGACCGAAGCCTTCGAAGGCGCCCAGTTGAAGACCGGGCACATCTATCTCGCGCCCGGCGGCGCGGCTCACCTTGAAGTCACGCCCGGCATGACCCCGCGCTGCCATCTTGTGCAGAGCGATCCGGTCAACGGCCACCGCCCTTCGGTCGATGTCATGTTCGACTCCGTCGTGAAGCTGAAGCGCCCCATGACCGGCGTGATCCTGACCGGGATGGGCCGTGACGGCGCCAAGGGCCTGAAGGCTATTCGTGACGCCGGCGGCCGCACCCTGGGGCAGGACGAGGCGACTTCGGTCGTCTACGGCATGCCCAAGGCCGCCTTCGAACTGGGCGCCGTGGAACGGCAGTTGCCGCTTCATCGCCTGTCCTCCGCCATCCTAGAACTGTGCGCCGAATCGGGCGCGCGGTCGATCGCCTGACCCCCGGGAGCGCCCCCATGCCCGCAGCCGCCTCTCTACACTGCCTGGTCGTCGATGATCAGATGACCATGCGCTCGCTGGTTCGCACCAGTCTGCAACAACTGGGCGTGCGCGAGATCCGCGAAGCCGCCGACGGTGATATCGCCTTGCGCGACATCATCTCGAAGCCCGCGCACCTGATCATTTCCGACTACAACATGCCCAACCTGGACGGGCTGGGGCTGCTGCGCGCGGTGCGCGCCCACCCCCCGACGGCCAAGACCGCCTTCATCATGCTGACCGGTCGGGCCGACCGCGAACTGGTGCAACGGGCGGTGCAGTTCGGGGTCAACAACTATCTGGTCAAGCCCTTCACGGTCGCTCAACTGAAGGGCAAGCTGGAAGCGGTGTTCGGGGTTCTGACATGAGCTTCGCCGCCCTCAAGGACACCAAGGAAAAAAAGGTGCACGTCGGGCAGGGCGAACACCATATTACGCGCGATCCGGACGTCGTGCTGAGCACCATCCTGGGCTCTTGCGTCGCCATGTGCCTGAGGGACCCGGTCGCCGGAATCGGCGGCATGAACCACTTCCTGCTTCCTGAGGGCTCGGGCGCCGGCACCGACGCCGGGCGTCGCTACGGCGCCTACGCCATGGAACTGCTGATCAACGAAATGCTGAAGGCCGGCGGGCGTCGCGAGCGGCTGGAGGCCAAACTGTTCGGCGGCGGCCGCATGTTCGACAGTCTGCGCGATGTTGGGCGTTCCAACGCCGATTTCGCCGAGAAATTCCTGCGCGACGAAGGCATTCCCGTCGTCGGCGGCAGCCTTCGCGGCGACGGCGGCCGGCGGGTGCATTACTGGCCGGTGACCGGCAAGGCCATGCAACGCGCTGTGACCGACACCGTGGCGCCCAAGCCCATCCCCGTCGCACCCCCTCCCGTCGATACGGGCGCCCTGGAGCTGTTCTGATGCATGCCCCGCCTGAACACGCGCAACTTCTGGCCGCTATCGCCGACGAGCTGACGCGCGTGCGCGAAGGCATCGATCACGTCGAGGCCCTGGTCAGCCGTCTGGTGCGTCGGTCGCCGCCGGAAGAACGAGCCGAGGCCCTGACCGAGGCCCAGGCCCTGGACGCTCTGACCCAAAGGCTGGAAGCCCTGTCCGGCGTGCTTCGCATGTTGGGCGACGGCGCGACGCCTGCGGAATCCGTAAGTCGAATATCCCTGGCCGACATGGCGGTGCGTCTGCGCCCCGCCGCCGGCGTACAGACGGCCGGAGCTTCGGACTCGGGCGATCTGATGTTGTTCTGATCCCGTGCATAAGACGCCGGACAAGATCAATCTGGCGCATTCGACCGTTCTTCTGGTCGATGACCAACCGGCCTCGCTTGATCTGCTTAGCTCGATCGTCCAGGGTTTCGGCGTCCGAGAGCAGCTGAAATGTCATGCGGCCAAGGACGCTGTCGAACTGCTTCAGCGTCGGGCGGTTGATCTCATCCTCGTCGATTGCGCCATGCCCGAAATGGACGGCTACGACTTCGTCCGCTGGCTGCGCCGCGAGGCCGCTGAACCCGCGCGTTTCACCCCCGTCATCATGATTCTAGGTCACGCCGCCCATGCCCGCGTGGCCCGGGGGCGGGACTGCGGCGCCAGCTACATCGTCGCCAAGCCGCTGACGCCGTCGGTTCTGCTGAAGCGCATAGCCTGGCTAGGCGTTCATTCCCGCGACTTCGTCGAGGTGGAAACCTACGTCGGCCCCGATCGCCGCGTTCGCAACTATGGCCCGCCGCCAGGAGAAGAAGGCCGGCGTCAGACCGATCTGTCCGGAGACCTCGGCGAAGCCGTCGAGGCCAATATGGACCAGGACACGATCGACATGATGCTGAAGCCCATGAAGGTCAATTTATGAGTATCGCGTCATGACCCCGCCCCCAGAGCCACCCCGTATCCGCAAGGTGCGCACCTCGCTTCAAAGGCAGATGGCCCGCCCCGGCGGCATCACCATAGAAGAAGCGGTCGAGCGGGCCGAACAGGGCCTGGAGAGCCACCGCGACAGGATCATGGAGATCCTCCAGGCCCAGGTCGATCTTTTGAACCGCCTGTGTCGCCGCCGTCCGCCGAAAGCGGACAGCAAGATCTATGCGCTGGCGTCGGCATTGGTGGACCTCGCCGGCTTTCTCGAAATCCCGCCCTTCTATACGGCCGCCTACAGCCTGTGTGAGGCGACGCATCAGATGACGGCCGCCAAGACCTGGTCCTGGCCCGCAGTCGAAGTTCACGCTCACGCCCTCACCCTGATTCTGGCCAACGGCTGCGAGGGCGGCGAGGCGATTGATCATCTGCTGGCGGGCCTGCACGCCGTCGTTCAGCGGGGCGCGACCGCCAGTTAACAGACGACGCCGTCTCGCGGAACAGGGGTGAAACGAATCAGGACCGAATCGGCGACTCTGCCGGATTCGTCGTTTGTTCCCCGCAACATATTGTATCTTAACGTCGATTAACCACAACTCGCCGAGGGGCCGCTGTGGCGTCTTCGCCGCCAAAACGACCGATCCGGCTCGCAGCCATCTTCCCCCGCATCGCCTGAACCGCTAGGTCATCCCCGTGGCCCCGTAGCTCAGCCGCATAGAGCAAGGCTTTCCTAAAGCCGAGGTCGCAGGTTGGAGTCCTGCCGGGGTCGCCACTCACCTGTTGTCGGTACAATTTAAGCCTGACATGGTTTCACATTAAGGATGTCATAGGCAGCTTGGTTGTGGCTCTTGTGCTTTAAAATGTGCAGCAAAACCAGATTGTTGACGGAATGAGTTGAGGTTTCACCCTCAGGCAGGCTTAAGTTGTGAAACGTTCATGGTCTTCAGCTGTGATCGGTTTGGGAGCCTAAACGGCGTCGTCTGAATAGACGGAGGCTGCCTGTGCAGTCTTCTGCAGAATCGCAGGGACCGATTCTCCCCACGACCTTCTGGCACTTTTACTGCTCGGCACCGTGTTGCCATCAGGCAGGCGTCGATCCAACCGCGAGGTTAGGAAAGTTCACTTTGGATCAAGATCGGTCCAGATTGTGAAAGCCTGGATCTGACTCAACTCGGCCCTCAGAAAAGTCCGCTTCTAGGCAATCAAGGCCATCGCCTTCGCGTGCGCCGCTAATTAGTCACGAAACTGCGGCGCGGCCAAGCGGATCAACGCGCGGGCTCGCGCGGCGGTGCTCAGGCCCTTAAGGTTGCCGACGCCATATTCTGTAACGACGATGTGGACATCGTTACGGGGCGTTGTGACCGGGCCGCAAAACGTCGAGACGATGCGCGAGCCGGCGCCGCCCTTGCGGTCGCGCGGCAGGCGATGATCGATTTCCCTGCATTGGACGTGTAAGCCCCGCGCACGAAATCGATCTGGCCGCCGGAGCCCGTGAACTGGCGACCATTCAGGTGCTCTGAACAGCAGGCACCATTGAGGTCGATCTCTAGCGTGGCGTTGACCGAGACCATTGCGTCGTTCCGGGCGATGACGTGGACGTCGTTGACGTAGAACACCGGGTGATCCTTGATCGCGGGGTTCTCGTCCAGGTGCATGTCTCAAGCTTGAGCGCGCCTGACGTTGCAGGGCAGGCGTCTCGCGAAAGGCTCCGGCGCCTAAAGCCGATTTCGTCCCCCGGGAAAGACTCGGGAGGATAATATTGTTTTTGTTTTGTGCCGGCCCCCGACAGTACTCTCGCGACAGAGAATCGCGACGGTGAAAGTCTTGACGAGCCCATTCGCAACCGGTGGCGGCGGCACGCATCTCGAGGCCCGCGTGGTCGCCGCCTTCTTGACGGCGGCTTTTGCCGAGGCGCCCGCACGCGGACTCCCCGGGGGCTATGTCGAGAAGGTTCTGACTCAGCGAGCGGCCTTTGGGGAGCCGCTCGATGATCTGGTCGTCACCTCTCGCATGAGCGATGGGGCCGTCGGCAAGCTTCATCTTCAGGTCAAGAATGAGCTGTCCTTTACGGACAAGGACGTCAACTGGACCGCCAGCCTTGCGCAGGCGTGGGACACCTTCCGGACCTGTTTCGACGAAACGCATGACCGCCTCGGGGTCGCCATCGGCGTGTTCAACGCACGGGCCGACAAACACTATCAAGCCGTCCTGAGCTGGGCGACGCAGAGTCCGGGCGGCGACAACTTTGTCTCGCGGATTTCAAAGCCGGATTTTTCACACAAGGACCGGGCCGCCTTCGTCGAGACGGTTCGCCAGACCCTCGCCGCGCACAGCGGTCAACCCATCGACAACGACACGCTTTGGCGCTTCCTTCGCCGCTTCGTCATCCTCCACTTCGACATCGGCGTGGATGCCGGGTCGCGTGATCTCGAAGCCGTGCACGATCGGATTCGCGGATACCTTCCGGACGCCGATCGCGACCGGGCGAACGACCTCTGGGCGCATTTCGTCAAGGTGGCTGGTGAGATGACGCCGGCAGGCGGCGGCGCGACGCGCGCAACCCTGCTCGGCGGCTTGAGGGCGGACAGCCTTCCAACCGGCCTTCCCGGGCGTTTCCGCGCAGACCTGGAAATCATCGCCAAGGCCTCGGACAGGGTTCTGGCTTCGGTGAAGGACAACATCCACGGGCTGCGGCTTCACCGCTCGGGAGCCTATCGCAAGATCAAGGCCGCTCTCGAGGAAGGGCGTTTCGTGCAGATCGAGGGCGAACCCGGCGTCGGTAAGTCCGCCCTTCTCAAGGAGATCGCCGAAGAAGCCCGCTGTACCGGCCCGGTGCTCGTGCTCAAGGACAGCCGGATCAGCGTCTCGAAGCGCCGCCGCTCGGCTCGCTGCTCATGCGGTCAGGCCTCGACGAGGCGCTTGTCGGTGTCCTCGGCCAGAGACCTCAGGAACTTGATGTTGTGAGCGCGCGGAAAATAGAAGGTGTAAACGAGCAGGAAGCAGATGTACGCGCGCTCGGCCGCTTGATGCAGATTGAACGCAGCGTCCTTCATCCGGGTCATGACGCGGGATTTTCGCTGAGCAATCGATCCCATGGCTGACCAGCGTATCAGTCACCAGGTGCCCAGCTTTGTGGCTCCCTCTAGTCGTGTTCACGGCACGGTTCGCATGACCGCCCCTGGCGCCGAGCTGCCGGCTACCGCGTCTCACACTCGGCGTTACGCCGCTTACCTCTGTTTTACGGCTCGGTCGTCCAGAATTCCTTCGAATACCGGTACATTAACGCTCCCCCGCCCATGAGGATCGCGATGACGAAGGCAAGAGCCGCGCGCCATTTTATCGTCCCCTCCGGGCCCGTTGGGGACAGAGCAGCAACGATTAGGGACAGAATTGAAATGGCCAAGAAGGTCCAGATTGCAGCCCACCGCGGGCGGGGAGTTGGCTGTGATCCTTCCGTGAGTTTTGGGATAGCGCCCGCCCGCTCGACCCCGGTCGCTGCTCTGATCTCAGCGTCGTCGTTGTAGTCATGTTTGTTGGCGGGAAAAGCAACCACTTTGCCGTCGTCATCCTCATCCATTGGTCGGTGCCCCCAAGGCTGCTTTCCAAAGCCGTTCGACATGTCGAAGGGCGTCCTCATCCTGATGTCGCGGACCGGTCGAGATTTCGCGCATCACATCGATAATCTGATCTTCGCTCGGATTCAGGCCAAGGCGTATGGCCAAGTCTTTCAGTGAGCGCTTGAGCGCGATGTAGCGGTCCCAATCCCATCGAGCGCTGCCGTATTGCACGACATCCTGCGGCCCTTCCAAAAGCCAGATCAGATCGATGTCATAGTCTCGCGCGAGAAGCAGAAGGAGGCGAGCCGGCGGGTCAGACTCTTCTCTTTCCCAAGTCAGGTAGGTCCGTCGAGGAAAGCCCAGTCGATCAGCAAACGTCGGTGCATTGAGACCCAAACTGTTCCTGACGGCTGACAGACGTCGCCCAAAACCACCTCGCGAAAATTTGCTTGATGATGTAAGATTTTGCACGTTATCTTAACGCCTGCAGCTAGGGGTCGCGCGATGGTAGACGATAAACGACACGCGAAGATCAAGAATGCTTTGAACCTGAAAGGCATGAGCCTTTCGGATATTGCTCGGTCCCTCGATGTGTCCCCGTCCTCTGTGTCGATAGTCTCTCGTGGCTTTAGGCGATCAAAACGCATCGAGCAGGCTATCGCCGATGCGCTCGGCCAAGCTCCACAAACCGTTTGGCCTGATCGTTACAGGCTGGTGGTGGGCGGACAGCAGGAGGTGACCTTGACCGACCGATAGCTTCCGCTTCCAACCGCTAGACAAAGAAAAAACCCGCGCTCGGTAAAGCGCGGGCTTTTCTCCGGGCGAGCCCTGAGGTCGTTGGTTCCGACCCTCGAAATCTCTCCCATAATGCATATCGCGTCAAGCGATCCCGCGCGGCTTCAGCGGGGACGCATGGGGATTTGCGCGCCTGGCGGCTGGCCTGATCCACATTGCCCGCACAGCATTTCTGGGAAAATCTCATGTTCGATACACCTTCAACACAGGGTGTGATCGCCCGCGCTCGCTCTACAGCCACCGATAGATCGACTGCCGGCATAACCCTTTCCGGGGCGATTAGGTCGGCACTCAGCCCGCCAGGCCACCACGAGTATGTCGTCTCCGGCAGGCTGGTGCTGCCGGAGAACGACCGCCCGATCCGCAGCATCATCACTGGCCGGCGTGTTCAAACGACCGGCAGCTACGCCAGTCGCAAGGCCGGACGCTCTCAGGTGTTCGAGAGCATGACAGAGCGTGCCTTCTTCATGCACTGCGAGGTCGACACGCATGTCGTGGATTACCGCGCTCAGCCGTTCCGATTCGAATTCCACCTGGACGGACAATGGCGGACCTATATCGCCGACTGTGTCCGCCTGCTTGGCAGTGGCCAAGTAGAAGTTGTCGAACTGAAGAGCGATCTACGTGATCTCAAGGACATCGACTACCAGGCCAAGCTTGAACGGGTACGAAGCCTCTGTCGCCAGCTGGGATGGCGGTTCACTGTCGTGAGGCGCCGACATCTAGAACGGAACTTGACCGTTCATCGGAACATCGAGTTCGTGCAGCAGGACCGACTAACCGACTTCGACGATCTCGACATCTATCGTGTCACAGGCGCCCTTAAGGAGGGGGCGCGACCGTTCGACGAGGTCACAAACGTCCTTGGTCGCGGCGTCACAGGCGCCGCCATCGTTAGGGCGATGATGGTCGCGCGAATAGTCGATATCGACCTCCGTCGTCCACTCAGCGGCGAAAGCTCGGTCCGCCTTCTCCAGTCTAAGGAGATGTGAGGTGGGGATCGATTTCAGAAAGGGTGAGCGCTGGCTTTTGGATGGGGCGCCGATTGTCTTCGATCAGGCTTTGACAAGCGATTTTCTCCTGTTCCTGCACGAGGAGAGCCTTAAGCCGGTTCAGGTTGAAGACGACGATGGTTGTCGAACGCCGGATATGCCCTGGGTAATCGAGGCTTACGCCGCAGGTCGCCTGGTTCGTCGCCGCCACCCGGGCGCCTATGTAGCCCGGCGGCTTGAGACGGAGCGAGAATATGACCCCGAGACCATCCGTAGGCTGGATCCCAGGGCACGACTGCGGCTTTTGGTTTTACGCGAGTTGGATTGCCGCGGGCTGCATAATGGATCTGAAAACACCATTGGCGTGGCTGTTGCCCGGATCTGGCGAGAAGGGCGACTAGCTGAAGAGTTTGGAGCGCCGCCCTCACCGCGCACGGTCATTCGCTGGATGGGGAGGGGCGTTCCAGGTGATCGCAAGCTTCGGGATGTGATGTCTCTGACGGGACGCGTGCCTCGGTCGAAACGCTTAGCTCCGGAGGCCCAGGCGCTGATTGATCGCTGGGTGCAGAGGTATTGGCGTGATCCTTCCAAGACCATGGTGACGGCTTATGCGCAGTGCGCCGTACGTGTGATGCGCTTGAGCCGTTGGCGTGAACTCGCGGGTAGGGAGCCTGTGAGAACGCCCAGTTTCGAGACCTTTCGGAGACAGATCCAGAAGACCCGTACGCTGGAAAACAGCATGCTCAAATCCGGGAAGAAGAAGGGCCGAAGCCAGATGAAGGCGATCGCAGGCTCCATGACCGCTCGGCGATCGCTTCAGCTAGGATGTATGGACCATACGCGCCTGGACGCGGTCGCGGTGTTGGATGGGGATTGGATGCTGCCCATTGGCAGCCCGTGGCTGACGCTGTTGATCGATGTCAGATCGCGCTGCGTGGTTGGGTTCGTGCTGAGTTTCGAGCCGCCCTCGATCTACTCCGTAATGGAGTGCCTTCGTCGCGCGGGTACGCCCAAGGTCCGCTTCAAAGAGGAGACCGGCCCAGCCCGGAACCTGGTCGAAGTATTTGGTCGTTTCGACGAGATCGTGGTCGACAACGGCAAGGAGTTCGCCGGTCTATCCTTTGAGGACGCACTCTCGGACATTGGGACGACGCTGCGCCTAGCACCGGTGGCTACGCCGGAGCACAAGGCCATCGTCGAGCGCTTCTTCCGCACGCTCAATCAGCTCCTGATTCACCAGCTTCCTGGCGCGAGGCTCCCAATCCATACGCTCAGGGAACTGGGGTATGACCCGGCTGCCAGGGCCGTGCTGACCGTCGAGCAGATTGAAGACCTAATCTGGGATGCGATCCGGCTGTATCATCTCGAGCGCCATTCCACGCTGGGCGCCGCCCCAGCAGCCGTCTGGCAGAAAGATGCCCAACGGTACGGAATTCCCGTCCACAGCGATTTGCGTCAGCTTGACAAGATGTTGGGCGCCGTCGCGGAGGGGCGCCGGCTCAGCCGGTCAGGCATCGAAATCCACGGTCTCCAGTATCGCTGTGCTGCGACGGTGCAGAAGCTCCTGAACGATCTCGTGGGATCGGCTCCAGTTCGAGGTCAGCGCCGCTCAGGATCGATGACTTGCAAGGTCAAAGTCAAATACAATCCCGCCAATATCGCAGAGGTGCACGTGTGGCACCACCTCGAGCGCCGTTACTATACGCTTCCTTGCTGCGATCCTGAATACGCCCAAGGCATGTCTTTATGGCATCACAACAAGCTTAAGGAATGGGCCAGGGCGGCGGATCTAGCCTTCACGACCCAACAAGATCGACTTCAGGCACGAGCAAAACTTGCGGCTAAGGTCGATCGGCTATTCCCTGATATTACTCTTCGTCGGCGTAGCGCCGTTGCTCGGATCAAAAAAGCGCCGGTTCAAACATCGATGGAAGGCGTCGTCGAGATGCGCTTCGCGACCTCTCGCCACGACGGTTTGGCTCCGGTCATCGATCAAATCTGCCTTGCCTCGTCTCGAACCGACGCCGGTCTGGCATCGTCGCGACCGGCGCCCCGTAAAAAGGCCAAGTCATCTACCCGACGTCGGCAGCCAACGGCCACCAAAGCCATGCCGGTAACCCTAGAGGAATTCGGCCCCGGCGCTACCGGTTTGGACTGGAAAGGGTTTGAATGATGTCCACGCTCAAGTTCCATTCAGTCCGATCGCCGTTGGCGCGAGAAAGCACCTCGGGTGCAACAAACCGAATGGTCGCAGAACGAATTGCGCAGTTCCGGACGATCTTTGTTCCCTATCCGCTGCACGTCGAATTTCATTCCCGGTGCGATTACCTGATGGAACTGGGACGGGCCACGAAGGGGCAGCCTCAGCGTGGAATGCGTGTTTTGGCGCCTTCGGGTTCCGGGAAGACGACAGCGGCCCAAGCTTTTATCCGCGACGTCGAGTTGCGTGATCGCTCTGAACCAGAGCGTAGACGCGTCATGCATGTTTCGCTCGACCGCGCTACAACGGTGAAGAAGTTTTACACATCGATCCTCCATAAATTTGGCGACAGCTGCCTGGGACGATCGGACGAGATCACCCTGAAATACAGGGCGCTCGGATTTTTCGAGCAGATGGGCTGCGAGCTACTGTTCATCGATGAAGTGCAGCACATGGCGGCTGGTTCCGGAGACGTGACTGACAGCCTCAAAAGTCTTCTGGATCTCGGAGCGATACCGATCGTGTTTCTGGGCACCGAAGAAGCCGGCGAGATGTTCGCCCGAAACCTTCAATTTAACGCTCGGCTCCTTCAGCCCTGTGACTTTCCTCGCCTGCGATCGACTCTCGACGGCGATCAGAGGCTGCTTCGCGGGTATTGGGAAAGGTTGGACGCTGAGATTGTCCGACAAAAACTGATAAGCACGTCTTCAGGACTGTTCGATCCAGATTTTCTGAGCGCTCTGCATACAGTCGCGGATGGCGTAATCGGTCGCGTGTCTCGCCTCACCGAGTCTGCCCTGGAGATCGCGCTTAGGCGCGGCCATGAGGCGATCCAGCTCGAAGACTTTCATCTGGCGACCGAGCGCTGGGCCTTGCCGCAGGGGTTTGTAGGCCGCAACCCGTTTGCCGAGATTTGCAGATGAACCCTTTGTTATTCGTGCCGTCTCGTCGCAAACTAGTCGTCCAACCTGTGTTGGAAGAGGGAGAAAGTCTGGCTGGATATCTGTGCCGCGTGGCTAAACAGAACATCCTACACAGCCCGCGCACCTTCCTGCCGGCGGGGGTGCGCTGGCCGCCGGTGAGCATCTCTGAGGCAGCTGTCGCTGAGATCGTTAACGAGCTCGGCCTGGACGCCGCGAAGGTGCAGGTGCTGTTCGACCGCGGCCACAGCGCGCGGTACTCTCCCAGGATTCGGAGCTGGAGCTGGCGCAGGGTCGCGCCGGCGGCGCTCCGGCAAGCTCCTTATCATCGAACTACTTGGCAGTTGCGACCGCTCCCGTTTTGCCCCGAGACCTGGGGCGCCGTCATCGAAACCTGCCCAAGATGTCAGTCGAAACTGACTTGGGCGACTAATGCGATCGATCGGTGCGAGACTTGCCTGTACGATCTTAGCCGCGCGGAGCTTCCATCGGCCCCTCAGGCAGAGCGGGAGGATCTGGTGGTCCTCTCGCGCCTGTTGGAGGGCAGAGGCACAGGTGATTTTATTCCCAGCTGGATGAGCTTTCTTTCAGTTGAGCAGCTCGCAACCCTGCTAACGGCGACGGGCGCCGCGATGGAACCAAAGATCGGGCGTAGTCCAGATCAGGAGTATAAGTGTCTGCGTCTGGGGCTCCAGATCGTAAAAGACGCGCCAGACTCAATTGATGCGCTGCGTAATGTCGATCAAAACTTGCCTGCGCATCCGTTCTTTGGTCGGATAAGAAAGGCCGCAAAATCTCATTGTTTCGACGTGAATCGAGCGCTCCGGCGTCTTATGGGACCTGAGCCGCTCTTCTACGGAATTCTCCATCTCAAGTCTCTCCGCGAAAAGCAGAAGCAGATGACCGCCACTCAAGTGGCGGCGCGTCTCAAGATTGAGCGCTCCCAGCTGCGAACGCTGATCGACGGCGGGGTGTTGGGAGAACGGAAGGGGCGTGGCGTTGAGCGCGTACACGATTGGTTCTCCGAGGACGATGTCGCGCGGCTTGATACGGTTTTGCGAAGCAGGGTCTCGGCGTGGAATTGGGGGCGTCGGGTGGGGTTGAGCAATGTCGATGTGCGGCAGCTTCTCGCCGCGCGGATTATCGAGCCTTACGTTGCGGCCTCAGCGCCTGATCTCTTTCCGGGGCTTCAGTTGAGCGCCGCAAGCCTTGCTGGTCTTGAGAGAATGGTCCAGCTGGCTTGTGTGGGCGCCGGCAGCGGCGATAAGTGGTTGCCGGTTGTTCAAGTGTTCCGCCGCTTGGGAGGCGGCTACAAGCCTTGGGCGGGATTCTTGAGCGCGGTGGCCGACGGCCGTTTCAAGCACGCTTTGGGGCGAGGTGGGTCTGACGTGCTGCATTTCCAAAGACTCTGTATCCATCCAGATGATGCATTGGCGCTGACAGGCAGGCTTTGCCAGGAGCGCGGCCTGCAGGTATGGGGAGCAGAGGACTTTGGCGCTTATCGACCCATCATACTCTCTTGGGGCGAAACAGAAAGTCTTCTGAACTGCTTTCCGGCTGATATCGCTCGATTGCTGGAGGCTGGCTATTTGCAGCGACGCCAAGATGATAATCAGTCTGGGATTGATGCTGAATCGGCGGAGCGATTCTGCAAGGAGTATATAAGCGTTTCGGAACTGGCGGCCATTACGGGCCGAAATCCAAATGCGACGGCGAGCCGGTTGTCAAAGGCCGGATGGCATCGGCACGAGTCGGGCTTCTGGCCGCGGGAGGCCCTTTCGGAAATGGTCACTGCGCTGCAGCCAAGGGCGATAGCGTCATTTGAGGATGGCTGTTTCGGCAGGGCGGCGGCTCGGGCGCCTGCGGGAGAGGCACCATGGAGGTAGTCCGGCATATAGCCTGGGCGGTCGGTCTTCTGCTGCCGATAGGACCATCGCAATGATGCTCTTTGGGATGCTGCTCGCCGCCCTGAACGCTGGGGCATGCTTCCTAGAAAAATGCCGCCGGGAATGGTACGCTCGTTGGTGGCGAGCGATAGGATCTTGTTGTCGCGAGCAGAGGACGGGCTGAGCGAACGTCGGCGCGCGCCTCTCCACGGTTGCACTTTACTCGGACAGCCGCCGCGTCGCTTCGTAGCGCGCTTCCCGTCTTATTCTCACATCCTGCTTGTTGCGCAAATGCGAGCTTGGGCTCGCTGAATCTTTCGGCTGCCTGTCATTTCTGCATTGCGGCGTTTCTCAATCGTGGGTAGGTGAAGCTACGTAGGGGGACGTTCAATGCGCTATGTGGGTCGGGGTGTGTTTGTCGCGTCCGCGATGGGGCTTTCGGCCTCTGTGCTCTGTGCGGGCGTGGGGCAGGCGCAGGTGTCCACGACCTATACCTACGACGCCCTGGGCCGTCTGAAGACGGTGACCAACGCGGGTGGGGCGACGGTGACCTATGCCTATGACGCCGCCGGCAACAGAAGCCAGGTGGTTGTTGCAGGCGCTCAGACGGCGCCCGCGGCCTTTGATCTCGGATCGCCCGTGACGGGCGCGACGGCAGGGGCTTGGGTCTTGAGCGCTTCGCCGGTCGTCTCGGGCTTCACCGGTGCGGCGGCGATTTCCGTTACGGGCGGCGAATACCGCATCAACGGCGGATCCTGGCAAACGGCGGCGGGGACGGTCAGCGCCGGACAGTCAGTCCAGGTGCGGGTCCAGGCGCCGGCGACGGCCGGAGCCAGTCAGACGGCCACTCTGAACATTGCGGGCGTGACCGACACCTTCCAGGTCACGACGGCGGCGGCGGCGGACACGACGCCGAACGCCTATGACCTCGGCGGGCCGGTCACGGCGGCGGCGGGCGCCTGGTCGAGCTCGAACACGGTGACGATCGCGGGCATAGATGCGGCGGCGCCGGTGTCGATCAGCGGCGGCCAGTACCGGATCAACGGCGGGGCGTGGACCACAGCGAGCGGAACCGTCACGGCGGCCCAAACGATCCAGGTGCAGGTGCAAGCTTCAGCGACGGCTGGAGCGAGCCAGACGGCGACGCTCAACGTCGGCGGCGTGACCGACACCTTCCAGGTCACGACTGCGGCTGCCGATACCACGCCGGATGCCGCCACCTTCCAGGACATTACGATCAACTCGAACGACCCCGATGTCGGCTGGATCGGCACCGAGAGCTTGGTCACGGGCATCAACCAGCCTCTCGTTCTGCGGATCGAGCGCTACAACTACAGCGGCGATCTGGACGCAGCCTACATCGATTATCAGGTCTTCGATGCTGCCGGGACCATGGTCGATAGTGGATATTATCAGGTTCGAGGAAGCGATTACCAATACAAGGATGTGACCGTTCAGAACGGTTACCGTGTAAAGTACTTCGCCCATGGCATTTCCGCCGCAGGTCGCCGATCAGGTTCGTGGAACATGACCGTTTGGCGCATGGACGGTTCCGGGGTGAAGTGGAGCGAACGCAATGTCAGCGTCACAGTCGACGCCGACAACAACTACAACGTCGCTGATACGACGCCGGACGCCTATGACCTCGGCGGCCCGCTGACCGGGGCCTCGGGCGCCTGGTCAACCTCCAACACTGTGACGGTCGCTGGGATCAACGCTGCGACGCCGGTGTCGATCTCTGGCGGGCAGTACCGGATCAACGGCGGAGCCTGGACATCGTCCAGCGGAACGATCACGAACGGTCAGACGATCCAGGTTCAGGTCCAGGCGCCGACAACAGGCGGGGCCAGCCAAACGGCTACGCTGAATGTCGGCGGAGTGACGGACACCTTCCAGGTCACGACGGCCGCAGACTATACCCTGGACGCGCTGAACTGGACGAACATCTCTGAAAGCTCCTCATCGACCAATTTGGCGACGGGCGGCAATGGGCTCGCGCTCAGTGGCGTCAACAGCAATATTGATCTGCGGGGCACGATCAGCGGGCTGAGCGGCACTTTGTCAGCCGGCTCGCGCCTTGAGATGTGGGTCAATGGGTCGATGAGGTATCATTCGACCAATCTGGGCAACGGCTCTTGGGCAGGCGGGCAGTTTGCGCCGGGCGAGAACGTCCAGTTCGTTGTGCGGGCTGTGTCGGCTGACGGCGCTCAGCGGTCGGGCAGTTATACGGTCACGGTCCAGAACATCACGACAGGCCAGACCGTCGATACCTTCACCGTAAACCAGACCGCGGCTGTTCCTCTGCCGGACACCACGCCTAACGCCTACGACCTCGGAGCGGCTGTCTCTGGCGCGGCAGGCGCCTGGTCGTCCTCGGCGACGGTGACCGTCTCCGGAATCAACGCGGCCGCTGCGGTCTCGATCGCCGGCGGTCAGTACCGGATCAACGGTGGGACCTGGACGTCTTCAGCCGGAACAATCACGAACGGCCAGACGATCCAGATCAGGGTGCAGGCGCCGACGGCGGCAGGCGCCAGCCAGACGGCGACCCTCAACGTCGGCGGAGTGACGGACACCTTCCAGGTCACGACGGCAGCGGACTACACACTGGATGCGCTGAACTGGACGAACATCTCCGAAAGCTCCTCATCGACCAACTTGGCTACGGGTGGAAACGGCCTCGCGCTTAGCGGCGTCAACAGCAATATTGATCTGCGGGGTACGATCAGCGGGCTGAGCGGCACTTTGTCAGCCGGCTCGCGCCTTGAGATGTGGGTCAATGGGTCGATGAGGTATCATTCGACCAATCTGGGCAACGGGTCTTGGGCGGGCGGTCAGTTTGCGCCAGGCGAAAACGTGCAGTTCGTGGCGCGGGCGGTGTCGGCCGACGGCGCTCAGCGGTCGGGCAGCTATACGGTCACGGTCCAGAACATCACGACAGGCCAGGCCGTCGACACCTTCACCGTAGGCCAGACCGCAGCGGTGGCGGCGGCCGATTATACGCCGGACGCCTTCAGCAGCTTCACGGATCAGACCGCCGTGACCAATGATCCCACCGTGTCCTTCGGTCCGTCGCAGACGGTCACCGGCATCAACCAGCCCATCGTGCTCAGGGTCGAGCGCTACAACTACAGCGGCAATCTCGACGAGATCTATGTCCACGTCTATCGCGACGCTGGATCGGGTTGGGTCTATCAGGGGACCTTCGACCCCCGCGACACCTCGAACTATCAGTATGTGGATGTGTCCGTCACGAACGGAAACAAGATCCGTTATACGGTAGAGGCGAGTACAGTCGAGGGCCGCAAGACGGGGACGATGAACATGGTCGTTTGGAACCAGTCTCAACCGGGGGGTGGGGTTCAGCTGTCCAGTCGAACGGTCAACATCACGGTCGACAACGACAACAACTATTACGGACTCGAGCCCTGTGTTCCGCCACCTGGGCAGGAAATATGTGTGGTTGATTAAATCAACGCGGAATGTTCGTTCTTAATAGTGAAATATGTGAACAATGTATTTTGTCCATCATGGCTTCGAGTTCAGAAATATGATGTGGGTTCGGGCTCGTTCTTCTCGGAGATCATCCGCCGCGAATTGCTGGTTTCGCGGTGACGTGACGTGCCATGGTGTCGGGCATTCTGGCGCCATGGGGAGAGATTTTGATCTGGGGCGGATTTTCGTGGGAATCATGATCGGCGCCGTTGGCGCCTTGTTCATGAGTTCCTCTGCCTTGGCGCAAGATCCGTTTGCGGGTTTCCCTGAGGCGCCTAGGATTCAGACGCGTGACGAGGTTGGGGTCGATTTGCGGTCTGGAGAGTATCCCGTACGCAGCAGTCATAGGGCTATCGGACCTAAAGACGCGACGGTCTTGCAGGTCACGATTAACCCTCTGACCAGATCCTCTGACAGGAGTACGCCAAGATTTTCCCGAGTTGATCGATTTTGCCCGTTTATAAGCGAAAGTCCAGGCAGTAATAACGGTTATAGCTGCGGCGGGGAATATAGATCGTATAGGCTTGGCCATGAAATTATTGTATTTCAAGTTGACCCGTTTAACCCGTATGCGTCTCATGTGCTTAGAGATGGATCTCTTGTTGTTGATGGTGAAGAATATATAGTTGTTTATAGATCTGACGGAACGCTTTGGAGATTTAAAAAAGTACCAAACTTCAATGTTGGGGGGTGGACAAATGCTGAGCCCAAGACATATGCATGGCTGGAATCAATCGTGAGTCCTGATGGTGCAGAATTAATCTATGATGATACGGGTGTTTGGTCAAGTTACGGCTATAGATGGCAATATTCGCCTTCGAACACGCATCCATTGCTGAATCTGAGTTCGTCTTACTGCCCGACCGGCGCGGCAAGTTGTGCTGGTATCGAGATCTTGAGTCGAGTTGATGCAATCGGTGTTTTGCAGACTCAAGGAAATGGAAGCTTTGCGGAAGCGCGTAACGTCAGCGTCACGAGTGCCGAAGGGGTCGTTATCAATTTGACGCAGGAACTCATTGGGGCTGTTCCGGCGGCTATGACCGGCTCGATCTTTTCCGCCTACTGTGGTGGACTGCATGGAATGCGGACGCGGACACTGAACAATCAGGCCGGCGTCTGGACCTATTCTCACACAGCAAAATGGGTGGGAGGGGGCGAGCATTGGTATTGCACTGACGTCAACTCCAAGTCGATAGATCCTAACGGCGGCGTTTTGACGGTGTCCGGAGATCCGGGGCACATCAATGTCACGGACCGGCTTGGGCGTTTGACCCAGTATGTGATGGAGGTTTGGAACGGTACGAAATATGAGGACTATGCTCCCACGGAGACGGGAAAGATCCTGAGTGTGGTTTATCCGGAGGGGAACCGGGCTGATTACGAGTATGTGCGCAACAATCTGTCCAAGGTGACGGAGACGCCCAAGGCGGGTGGGGGCACGGCGCGGGTGACCTTCCAGGCGTCGTATCCGAGCGACTGCTCCGAGACGACGATGAAGGTCTGTAACAAGCCAATCTACACGATCGACGCGAGAGGCGGGCGAACGGATTACAGCTACCACGGCCCAAGTGGCATGGTAGAGACGGTGACTGGACCCGCTGGCCCGGACGGGGTGCGACCGCAGACCCGTTATAGTTATCAGCAGCTTGAAGCCCGGATTCTCAATGCTTCGGGGCAATTGGTCCCCACGGGGCGACCGATCTGGAAGCTGGCCTCCGTGTCGCAGTGCCGGACCCAGGCGAGTTGCGCCGGTTCGGCAGACGAGACGATCAAGACCTATACTTACAACGACAACCTTCTTCCCATTACGGAGACGACGGCTGTCGGCGACAACTCTGTCGCTCCGGTCACGACGGGAACGACTTACGATGCGGTCGGCAATTTGGTGGCGACTGACGGTCCGTTGCCGGGAACTGCAGACACCACCTATTTCGTCTACAATGCCTATCGCGAACTGGTTGCGACGATCTCGCCGGATCCTGACGGCGCGGGGCCGCTGCCTCGAACGGTCGAACGAAACGTCTATAACCTGGACGGCAAGCCTATCCGTATCGAAACCGGAACAGCCCAGAGCGCCGACGCGTCGGATTTTGTCCTCAGCCGCTTCAAGAGGATGACCTATGACCCTGCCACGGGTCGTTTGATGAAGGTGGAGGACGTGCTGCCATGAGGTGCTCTCCCGCCTTCCTCCTTGCCCTATTTGCGGGCTCGATCGGTATTGTTGGGACGGGCGGCACGAACGCCCGGGCCGAAACGATCGTGAGCGTGCAGCAGCGCGCCTACGACGCCGTCGGCCGCCCGACCTGCACCGCGGTTCGGATGAACCCGGCGGCGTTTGGAAGCTTGCCAGCCTCGGCCTGTACGCTTGGGGCGGAAGGCAGCCAAGGGCCGGACCGGATCGAACGCAATGTCTATGACGCGGCGGGGCAAGTGTTGGAGGTGCGCCGCGCCGTCGGCACGTCGCTGGAGCAGGTCTATGCGGCTTACACCTATTCTCTGAACGGCAAGCCGACCTCGGTAACGGACGCCAACGGCAATAAGGCGTCGATGACCTATGACGGCTTTGATCGTCAGGTGGCCTGGAACTTCCCCTCGACCACGACGCCGGGCCAGGTCAGCACGACGGACTACGAAGCCTACGGCTATGACGCGAACGGCAACCGAACCTCGTTGAGGAAGCGCGACGGCCGGGTGATCGAGTATACCTACGACGCCCTGAATCGGATGACGTCCAAGATCATCCCGGACGGCGGCGGTCTGCCGGCCTCGGCGACGCGGGACGTCTACTACGGCTATGACCTGCGGGGGCTGCAGCTCTACGCCCGGTTCGACAGCGCCACCGGGGAGGGGGTGACCAATAGCTGGGACGGCCTGGGGCGGATGACCGCCTCTAGCCTGAACATGGGCGGGGTGACCCGCACCTTCAGCCATCTCTACGATCTGAACGGCGCGCGGACCCGGCTCTTCTACCCCGACGGCCAGTCGGTCGAGTACAATCGCGACGGCCTGGGGCGGATCCATACGGCCGTGATGAACGGCTCGGACCAACTGCTGCACCCGCAGTATGACGCCCTGGGGCGAGCTTCGGCCCTCTATCGGCTGAACGGCGCGAGCTGGGGCTCGCCGACGACCTACGGCTATGACGGCCTGTCGCGGCTGACGAGCCTGACCCACGATCCGGTCGGGACCGGCTACGACGTCACGACCGGCTTCGGCTACAACCCGGCCAGCCAGGTGACCAGCCGGACGGTGTCGAACGAAGCCTATCGCTTCAACGACCACGTCAACGTCACCCGCAACTATGCGGTCAACGGGCTGAACCAGTACACCTCGGCCGGCCAGGCCAGCTTCACCTATGACGCCAACGGCAATCTGACCGCTGACGGTCAGGGCGGGACCTACGTCTATGACGTGGAGAACCGGCTGATCGCCGGGCCCAACGGCGCATCCCTGGTGTGGGATCCGCTGGGGCGTCTGTTCCAGAGCTCCAGCAACAGTCAGGCCGCCACCCGCTACCTCTACGACGGCGACAAGCTGACGGCGGAATACGACGGCTCGGGCAATCTGCTGCGGCGCTACGTCCACGCCGACGGCTCGGACACGCCTCTGGTCTGGTACGAAGGATCAGGTGTGACCGCGCCCCAGTACCTCTACGCCGATCACCAGGGCTCCATCACGGCCCGGACCAACGCCTCGGGCGCGGTGACCAACGTCAACACCTACGACGAATACGGCATCCCCGGCGCGGGCAACACCGGCCGGTTCCAGTACACCGGCCAGGCCTGGCTGCCGGAGCTGGCCATGTACCACTACAAGGCCCGCATCTACTCCCCGACCCTCGGTCGCTTCCTCCAGACCGATCCCATCGGATACGAAGATCAGATCAATCTGTATGCGTACGTCGCAAACGATCCGGTGAGTAAGAGCGATCCGACGGGTATGCGTGGCAATCCGCTGACAGAATTTGCAGAGCGACTAGCCCGTAGGGCCATTGTGGATGCCGCCCGTCGCGCTGCTGTGCGACAAGCTTGGGCTATGGAGCGAAAGTTGGTGCAGCAAACGGGGGCAGGATCGCGAGAATGGACAAAGAGTCAAACTCGGGAGTTGTTGTCCACGGGGCGGGTGCGTGGCTTTGATGGACACCACATTCGTGACGTTCAAAATCATACAGCTGATGCTGGAAATCCTGACAATATCAGATTCTTGTCTCGTGCTGAGCACGCAGATGTCCATCGAACAACGGGCGGCACGCGTGGCACCACATCCGGCGATTTGATTGATCGCTCAGCGGGAGGGACTATTTCCCATCCTCCCGCGGCTCCCTCACAAACGGCGTTGATGCAGATTCTTGCGGGAACGTATACGGCGGTCCAAGTAATCAGTTTGTTCGATCCGATAGATGTCATAACCAACCCTGATTACGGACGTATAGAGTCTCTCGATGAAGCCCTTGCACCGAAAACTTGCCACCCTTCTGTCCGGTACTGCTGACGGCCAACCTGTTATGGTGGAGGGCGGATTTCTTTGGATGCCCAGGCCTGAAATTGCACCCGCAGCTTACCGCCATAGAGTCTACGATGGGTTGAATGCGGACGGTCTTCGACAGGTGGAGGGCCGCTACGGGGCAAGGGCAAACAAGTATGCCCTAGAATGGCTGAGTGCTGCGAACGGAGCACGCTTGTTCGATGGAGCCCTGATTCTAAAGGGCTTGGTAGCATCCGAAAAGCGCGACCCGACGAGCCCTCTTGGTCAGCCAATATCGCTAGACTTTGGTAATCTCCTCGGAAACCCTACCTTTGCTAGCGCCGACCACTTCATTGCTGGCACGTTCATTTTCGAAGATGATCTCCTTCCGATCATTTTGGACAGCAATGGTGAAGTGGCGGTTTTTGAAGATGGTGCGGAACTGGAACGGTGGGACTCAATCTGGGACTTTATCGCAGATAGTGGAAAATGGATTGTCACGCATCAGTCCCCAAAAAGCAGGCGGTGAGTGTGTCAGATCGGTCCAGCATCGGGGTCACGTCGTCAGGAGACGGCCGAAAAGCAGTTGCTGGATGAGTTGTTGGCGGGCGAGTTGCAGACATTCGCAACTTTTTCGCGGTCTTAGAAACGAGTTCCTTCTCTATCTTCGGACCGCTGCGCCGGCATAGGGATCCGCCGAGCTATTCATCGTTCGCGAAGGCGGCGTCAGAACGGTTGGGCTCATCATCTGCGGCGTCGCTCGTTCGCGCTCTAGATTGTGCGTCGCGTCTCTAAAACCGAGCGCAATCGTGGGCGCACCAAACAGGATGAAACACCCCAGGACAATCCGCAGCCCACGCCGAAGATCCAGGCGTCCGTTCAATATGAGGTAGCCGAGGGCGGCGATCGAGATGACCGCCAGGCTTGTCGCTACCGGTCCGGTCAGGACGTCGGCGATCCACTGGGCGGCGACCGACAGCGCATTCGTCTCGGGCGGTGGGGGGAGGACTGTCATTCTAAGACGCCGCTCAATTCAAGAGACTTGGCCGACGCCGGCTGGATAGTCGCCTCTGGCCTGTGGCTAGGCAACGAAGATCAGCGAGCCTGCTGTGAGTTAGACCGACGCTGTTCACAGCCAATCGCCCCGAAGCTGGATGTTTGAGACGATCCTGCGCCCGCCGCGCCGATCCAGTTGCACGAAGACGTCGATTGTGGAGCGCACATAGTGGAGGACGTCCTCCCGGCTCAACCGCGCGCCGCCTTGCAAGACCAGCAGGGCGATCTGTTCAATCGCCCGCGCCGGGCTGTCGGCGTGCACCGTGGTCATGGAGCCCGGATGACCGGTGTTGACGGAGCGTAGAAAGGTGAAGGCCTCGGGGCCCCGCAGTTCGCCGAGTAGAATCCGGTCCGGTCTCATCCGCAGGGAAGCGTTCAGAAGGTCCTCCGCCGTCAGGCCGGATTCGCCCAGGACGCTGCGCGCGGCCAGCAGACCGACGGCGTTGCAGTGCGGGAACTTCAGTTCGGGCGTGTCCTCGATGAAGATCAGCCGCTCGTTCAGGGGAATTTCGGCGATCAGGGCGTTGAGGAAGGTCGTCTTCCCTGTCGATGTGCCGCCCGAGATCAGGATGTTGCGCCGCCCCAGCACGGCGGAGCGGAGCAAGCCCGCCATATCTCCGGCGTCCAGCAGGGCCCGAAGGCGCGCCTGATCGTCCGGGGCGGCGCCGAGGGCTGAGCGTGCCGCCAGATCCTCGAAGGCGCCGGCGGCCACATAGTCGTCGAGCCGGAGATCCGACCCGACATGTTTTCGGATGGCCAGGGCGGGCTCGCCGCGGGTGGCGGGGGGAATGATGAACTGGACCCGCTCTCCGCTCGGCAGGGCGGCGGACAGCAGCGGGTGTTCGCGGCTGACGCCCTGGTGGGCGAGGGCCGCGATCTGGCGCGCCAGGCGGTCGAGCACATCTCGCGTCAAGGTCGGGGCAGGGTGATGCTCCACCTCGCCGCCGAGGGTTTCGGCCCAGAGTTCGCCCGGACGATTGACATAGATGTCGGTGACGTCGGTCCGCGCGAGGATGTCGGCGAAGGGCGCCAGATAGCTGTGCAGATAGACCTGTCCCTGGGGGGCGAGCCTGGTCATCGCGGCGTTCCGGACGAAAACTCCAGGTCCCGCGCCACGAAAACCGAGACCCGCGCGCCGGCCGCGACGCGCAGGGTCGGCCTTATCGTGCTGGCGGACGCCGAGGCGCCCAGGTTCTGCGTGGCGCCGGGAAGGGCGACGACGACGGAGGAATCGCCGCCGAGGCTCCTGCCGGCCGCGCTGGCGCCCAGGTTCAAGGTGGTCTGGAGCAGGGCCGAACCGAACCGCGCCAGGAAATGGCTGTTTACACGGCCGGGGACGCCGGCGCGCCCCTGCAGATCTGCAGCCGGCGAACCGAGCGCGATGGAGACGCCGTCGGGGCGGACCAGTCTCGTCCATTCGACGAAGGCGCGGCTTTGACCGTCGGTCAGATCGGCCTCGTAGTTGCCGACCAGACGAGAACCCCGCGGAATCAGGACGCGACTGCCATCGAAGCTGGGGATGTCGCGCGAGACGATGGCGCGCACCTGGCCTGGACGAGAGGAGTCAAGCGCTGTCTCGAGGACGGCCGGAATGAGCGTACCCTGTAGCACCGTGGAGGACGGCCGCCGGATCCGGCTCGTGCGGATGGCCGGATTGTCGTTGGCGGCAGGGGCGCCCTCTGCCGAGACCGCTGCCGGCGGGGCCGCCGTCGTGTCGATGACCAAGGTCGGCCCGCCGCCATCGCCCTCGGAAGCCGCACTCTGGACGACAGGGGAAGCGGCGGGCTGCACTGAAGGAACGGGGGCGGGACTCGACGCCGGCGCGGGAACAGACGGCAAGAGTGGGGCAGGGGCGGAAGGGGCAGGCGTGATCGCCGGCGTCGGCTGAGGCGGAAGCTCTGGCGGCGGAGGGGGGGGGATGTCGAGGGCTGGATCGACAGGAACGAACAGAGGCGGCGGCGCCATTGTTCCTGCGACCACTTCGGCAGCCTTGGGCGCTACTGCGGGCGCCATGGCGGCCTGGCGTCGCCCTTCCAGCATCACGAACAGGCCCAATCCAGAAACGACCACCACGCCCACGAGCAGCCAGGTGGGGACGCGTCGCTGCGCTCCCGCCACGACAGGGCGGACGTCGTTCGAACCTTGTCTGGGGTCCAGGTCGGCCGTCACCGTCTATCCTCGCGAGGGGCCTGCCGTGTCGCGCGAGCGACCTGGCGATCAAGGCGGAACAGGATGGTCGGGTGGACGGCGTCGATCACATAGCGGTCGTCACGCGTCTGGCCCTGGAGAAGGGTCTCGGCGCCGCGCTCGTCGACGGAGAAGACGGCCGGCAAGGGTTGCTGGGGCTTCCATTCGATATAGGTCCTGACGCCGTCGTCGTCGATCGCAGCAGGCCTCGCGCCACGGGCGCCAGTCAGTCGGTACCGTCCGACCCCGGGCGTGGGGGGCGGCGTCTGGTCGGCCTGGGGGCGCTCAGGGTAGACAAAACGCAAGGTATAGGGGACGTCGAATCCTGGGTTCGCCGCCGGGGTCAGCTCGAAGCTGTAGACCCGGGCGTCGGTGATGACCGTCATATTGGTTGCGCCGCCGGTCTGCAGCGACTTCAGAAAAAGGGAATCCCCGCGATTGTTGACTGTGACCTGCCAGGCCTCGGAATCGCCGATGGCGACATTCTCGATCCGTTCGTCCGCGCCGAAGATCACCGTGAGCTGGTGACGCGGCGCGATCCTCAGCGGCACGACCCGACCGGCGTCATAGGGCATGGTCTGAATGCGCGGATCGGACGGTGCGGCCGCCGCAGTTTGAGCGGAGACTTCGCTGCCGAACGCCAAGACGACAAGGAGGGCGGCGATCCGGATCATGGCAGCAGGCTTTCCTCGCCGAGCTCCGGCGCGCTCGACGGCTCCTGCTGGATCGGGGCTTGTAGTGCAGGGGGCGGCGTCAGCGCCTCCGGATCGCGCCGGTAGCGGGTGACCTGGAAGCCGAGCGGATTGAGGAACCGGTCATCGGCCGCCATCGGCTCGCCAGAGAAGCGATACTCAATGACTGCAACCCAGGACAGAGGCGGCTGGGGTTGAGCGCCCTCGTCTCGGCGGAAGGTTTCGAAACGGACGAGCGCGGACTTGTCGCTGAGCGGCGAGACGCTCTTGACGCGGGTTTGGACCACGGTCGTGCGCGGATAGAGGTTGAGGGGGCTACTCAGGTTCGACGCCTGCATTCCGGCGAGATACTCCGTGCGGGCGGCCCCTGCGGACCATAGGCCGACCTTGCCGTAATCGGCCTGAAGCGATGTCATGTCGAAGCTCTCGCGCGCGATGACATACTGGACCAGCATGGATTGGACGAGCGCGCGGTCCGGCGTGATCTGGGCGGGATCCAAAGGCTTGAGCGCTTGAACAAAGCCCGTCGTCCGATCGACCAGAAGCGTGTAGGGCACCGTTGTCTTGAGGGGCATGAGCACCATGAGCGCGACGCCCTCGACAACGGCCACAAAGGCGGCGACCGCAGCCGTGATCCAGGCGATGCGACGAGAGACCTTCAGGGCGCCGATCTGATCCGCCGCCCAGCTCCCCGCTTCGCGATAATAGGCGTCCAGCGCCTCTCGTGAGGACTTCTTCATTTGCGGCTGTCTCGAATGGCGGCGCCGATGGATTTGCGCGGCTTGGTGCGACGTAGGCTCTGACCGAAGTCGGGAATGACGAGGTCGTCGCCTAGGCTCGGAGACTGCGCGCCGGCGACCGTTCGCGCAACGAGGCTAGGGGACCGGTCCGTCGGACGAGGGCTGCGCCTTTGGCTCGACATGACCGCCTGGGCGACCGATTCAGCACGGGACGGCGGGGTTTCGGCGTCTCGCCGGGGCGCCCAGGCCGGAGCAGTCTGGGGCTCGGGCGACCGCAACCGTTGAGACTGGAGCCACTCCCCGACAACGGCGACCCCGGTAGCGGGGATGTGAAGTGTGAAGGCCAGTTTGAGCAGGACGGCGAGACTGCCGATGAGGCCGATGGCGAACATCAGGCACAGGATCAGGAGTTCGATCGGCGCTGTTCCGGCGACCACCTTGGCCTGACGAAGTTGGAGAACCTGAGACAGCCAGGGTTCCATAACCGCTAATTGCACCCCGAGCAGCAGGTTGATCGCCAGCGATCCCAAGACGGCAAAGAGGAGCGCGCGGAGCCAGCCGGCGAACACGCCCCGCGCGAAATCGAAGAGCAGAAAGCCGGCGAACAGGGGGGCGAGCGCCAACAGCACTCCCGCTGTGACGCGCACGGCCATCGCGGCTCCGACGACGGACGACAGAAACAGGACCCGGGACCAGCCGAAGGCTGGATCGTCGGCGATCGGCGCGCGCTGAGGATCGGCAGGCGAAGACCCGGCAGGCGGTACGGATTCGAGGTCGTTCCGGCCGCTGCCGAGGTCGGTCAGGCGCCGGATCGCGTTATCGACATGCTGTAGCCGCTGAACCATGTCATGGTCCTGGTCCGGCAGTCCTGTAGGACCGGCGATGGCGGCGCCCAACTGCCCCGGGGTGTCCACGACGACGTCGTAGACCACTGTGCTATAGGCGGACCAACTGGTGGCGAGCGTGATGACGATGCCGATCTTGGCGATGCTCAAGACGCCCGCCGCAAGCCGAGGGGGCTCACCGAGCATCAGACGCAGGCCGAACAGGGCGATGAAGATCGTCAGGAGCGCGGTGAGGACCGGCGACAGGGGGGAGGAGGGGCTCGCCAGCGTCTGATAGCCTATGGCGCCGAGAGCCTGCGCCTGGCAGTCGACATGGCCAAGCAGGCTGGACAGAAACGGTTCGCCGGTCTGGACGGGAGCACAGGTCATAAGGGCCGCGCCCGCTCAAGGAGCGGGTCCATCCATTCGGCTGGATCGTCGCCTACGTTGGCCCGGAGTTCGTCCAACAGCCGCACGGTGCGTTCCCGGCCGGACAGTATGGTCAGGATATCGTCCTCACCTGAAAGGTCGAGGCGCGCCACGACACTTTCCCCGCCGCGCTTGATGAGGAAACAGTGCGAACTGTCAGGCAAGGTTCGGATGAGATCGTATTCGTGAGGCGTGAGGCCGAAGCCCGCGACATAATCTTCGGCGCGCGCCTTGGCGTTCAACATAAAGATCTGGGTCGCGGCCTGCTCCACAATGGCGCTGGCGATCCGGCTCTCCAAGGCGTCTTGAGCGCTCTGGGTGGCGAACCCGACGATGCCGTTGCGTTTGCGGATGGTCTTTTCCCAATCCTTGATTCGGCGGACGAAGACCTCGTCGTCCAGCGCCTTCCATCCCTCATCGATGACGATGATGGCGGCTGACCCGTCCAGACGGTCTTCGACACGATGGAACAGATACATCATGGCCGGCGTGCGCAGCGCCGGCTCGTCCAGCACCGCCGTCATGTCGAAGCCCACGGTGTCGTTGGACAGGTCCGTCAAATCGTGAGGATTGTCGAACAGCCAGGCGCGCTCGCCCTCGCCCCACCAGGGCGCCAGGCGGGACCAGAGGTCGGCGCCGTGGGGCTTGGCGTCGCCGCGAAACAGCTCCACCAGGTGTCTGAGCCGACGATGCGCTACAGGCTGTTCGAAGTTGGCGGCCACTGCGTCTCGGATGCGGGCGAGATCGGCGACATCCACGCCGCCGGCGAGTTGGCTCAGCCACTCGATGAGGAAGGACCGGTTGGCCGGCGTGTCGTCAAGCTGAAGCGGGTTGAGGCCTGCGGCCAGTCCGGGACGAAGCCGGTCATAGCGCCCGCCGATGGCGCGGATGAACAACTCGGCGCCTCGGTCTTTGTCGAAGAAGATGATGCGCGGCGATAACTTGCGCGCCTGGGCGAGGAGGAAGTTCAGCACCACGGTCTTGCCAGAGCCGGAAGGCCCGATCACCGTGAAGTTGCCTAAGTCGCCCTGGTGGAAGTTGAAATGGTACGGGCCGGCCGCCGTGGTTTCCAGGAGGCTGACGGCCTTGCCCCAGTGCCCCCCGTCGGCCTCGCCGGTCGGGAAGTTATGAGCGCTGGCGAGACCGGCGAAGTTGTTCGTCGAGATCAGGCCGCGACGCGCGATATATTTGAAGTTGGCTGGGAACTGGGCCCAAAAGGCGGGTTCCAGCGCGATCTCTTCGCGCACTGCGACCACCCCTAGAGCCGACAGGGTGGCGGTCACCTCGGCGACGCCGGCGTCCACCGCTTCAAGCGTGTCCCCTCGCACGGCGATCGTCATATGATGTTCGCCGTAACCGGCGCGCCCCGCGGCGACCTCGTCCTTGGCGAGGGACAGTTCGGCGCGCAAGGAAACCGCCTCGTCTTCGGCCGATCGCATGCGTCGCAAGGCCAGGTTCATGCGCTCCAGCGCCGCGCCTCGCTCAACAAAGGCGAAGGACTGGGTGATGGTCAACTCGAACGGCAAGCGAAGGAGGTCATCGAACATCCCCGGCGTGCTGTACTGGGGGTAATCCTTGATCGACACCAGAGCTGCAAAGCTGCGGGGAAGATGCCCGCTGGGCGCAAGCTCCACTGTCTGTTGGCCGAAACTGACCCGTCGGTAGGGCAGATAGGCGCCGAGATCCTGGTGGGGCAACAGCACGGGACGGTGTTCGCCGTTGTAAAGCTCGGACAGAAACGCCAGCGGCTCGGAGTGCGGCCCTTGGTCAGATTGCGTCACGCCCAGAAGTCGCGGTGCGTAGTCGCCGAGCGCCGCCATCAAGGCCTCGCGACCCGCGTGGAGTTGGGCGAGTTCTTGGGTAAGGGCTGCAGTGGGCGCTTCGCCGGCGCGCTCAAGCCAGGCGCGAACTTGATCCGCCAGACCCAGTCGCCCCTGCAACGGGCGCCGGATGAGGGTGAGATAAAGGTCGTTCACGAACAGCTGACGGGTCGATAGGCGGTCCGCCCATCGATCCCCCAGCACCTGAGAGAAGGCGTCGGGGTATTCGGCCGCAGTGTCCACCGAGACCCGGCGGCGTACGACATGATGGTAAAGGGCGAACCGGGACGTGCCGATAGCGCGAAGGGTCGCGTCCCTTAGCGCCTTTCGATAGTTCAGTTCGTCGGTGTCGGCTGTTTCGAACAGAAGGCCGCGCAACCTTATGGTCTGCAGAAGCAAGCCGTCCCGCGTCTCCAAGGTGTGGTCATCCACATGGCGGGCGTAGGGCAGATGAAGGCCGGCCGGTTGCTCCCGTTTGACGGTCCGTTCCCCTTGGCTCAGGGGCGATAAGAATTGCATCGCCACAGTCTATGGTTCGGGACGCGAGGGCATCGGCCGATCTTGATCAACCAAAGGTCGATGGCGCGGGGTTCGCGAAGGCAAATCAGCACGCCTGCCAGATGGATGATAAGCGCGACCGGAAGCACCCAGATCGATCGGAAAACGAGGAACAGTTCTGCAGCGATTACACCGTTGATGACGAAGTAATTATAGGTCACCCCCGCAAACATTTGCGGTCGCGTCAGAGCTGTGAAAAGCGGCGCTCGGTCCAGACTGTCCAAGGGATCAGCCCGTGAACACGGCGGCCGAACGGATGCCGGAGACGATGCTCACGGCGCCGAACAGAATAAAGCAGCCGATGATGACGACCGCGCCGTGCCGCCAGTTGATCCGCCCGGTGAGCATGAGGAGGCCCACGCATGCGACAGCGACCACGGCGACGACGGTGGCGACCGTCCCCAACAAAGTGCCTTGAAGCCACTGGACCGCAGAGACGATGGGGCCGGAGCCTCTCGGATCCGCCATCGCAATCTGCGCCTGTGCGACGGCGGGCGCGAGTGCGGCGGTAAGGCCAAGCGCGCCGCAGCCCGATTTCAACTGGATGCTCATATCCCCGCCTCGTTTTAAGCCACGCGTTCCATATCGCTCGTAAAACGGATGGCGCCAACCCGTTACAACGAGGGAGCGTGAACTTCTCCGATATGTCAAAAAGTCGCCGAATCTTTCGGCTGCCTGTCATTTCTGCATTGCGGCGTTTCTCAATCGTGGGTAGGTGAAGCTACGTAGGGGGGACGTTCAATGCGCTATGTGGGTCGGGGTGTGTTTGTCGCGTCCGCGATGGGGCTTTCGGCCTCTGTGCTCTGTGCGGGCGTGGGGCAGGCGCAGGTGTCCACGACCTATACCTACGACGCCCTGGGCCGTCTGAAGGCGGTGACCAACGCGGGTGGGGCGACGGTGACCTACAGCTATGACGCCGCCGGCAACAGAAGCCAGGTGGTTGTTGCAGGCGCTCAGACGGCGCCTGCGGCGTTCGATCTGGGATCGCCCGTGACGGGCGCGACGGCAGGGGCTTGGATCTTGAGCGCTTCGCCGGTCGTCTCGGGCTTCACCGGTACGGCGGCGATTTCCGTTACAGGCGGCGAATACCGGATCGACGGCGGATCTTGGCTGACAGCCGCAGGGACGGTCAGCGCCGGACAGTCAGTCCAGGTGCGGGTTCAGGCGCCCGCAACGGCCGGAGCCAGTCAGACCGCCACCCTCAACATTGCGGGTGTGACCGACACCTTCCAGGTCACCACGGCCGCGGCGGCGGACACGACACCGAACGCCTATGACCTCGGCGGGCCCGTCACGGGGGCGGCGGGCGCCTGGTCGAGCTCGAACACGGTCACGATCGCGGGCATAGATGCGGCGACGCCGGTGTCGATCAGCGGCGGTCAGTACCGGATCAACGGCGGGGCGTGGACCGCGGCGAGCGGAACCGTCACGGCGGGTCAGACAATCCAGGTGCAGGTGCAAGCTTCAACGACGGCTGGAGCGAGCCAGACGGCGACGCTCAACGTCGGCGGGGTGACGGACACCTTCCAGGTCACGACCGCGGCGGCGGACACCACGCCGGATGCCTACGAGCTGGGCAGCGCTGTCGTTGCGGCGTCCGGGGCCTGGTCGGCGTCGGCGACCGTGACGGTTGCTGGAATCAACGCTGCGACGCCGGTGTCGATCAGCGGTGGCCAGTACCGGATCAACGGCGGAGCCTGGACATTGTCCAGCGGAACGATCACGAACGGCCAGACGATCCAGGTTCAGGTCCAGGCTCCTGCGACAGGCGGCGCCAGTCAGACGGCGACGCTCAATATCGGCGGGGTGACGGACACCTTCCAGGTGACGGCCGCCGTGGACACGACGCTCGACGCCGTCAGCTGGCCGAGCATCTCCGAAAGTTCGCAGTCGACGAACTTCGTCACCGGCGGTGCCGGACGGACGCTGACCGGCATCAACAGCAACGTCAATATTCGGGGTACGATCTCGGGGCTGAGCGGCAATCTGTCGGCCGGCTCGCGGCTCGAGATGTGGGTCAACGGCGTGATGCGGTATCACTCGACCAATCTGGGCAACGGCTCCTGGCCGGGCGGGGAGTTCGCGCCGGGCGAAAACGTGCAGTTCGTGGCGCGTGCGGTGTCGGCCGACGGCGCCCAGCGCTCCGGCAGCTATACGGTCACGGTGCAAAACCTGACGAGCGGTCAGGCGCTGGGGACGTTCACCGTCAACCAGACGGCGGGTGCGCCGGACTATACGCCCGAAGCCTTCAACGACTTCACCGACCAGAACGGCGTGACCAACGATCCGACCATCTGGTTCGGGCCGGCCCAGACAGTGACGGGCATCAACCAGCCGATCACGCTGCGCGTCGAACGCTACAATTACAGCGGCAATCTCAACGAGGTCTACGTCAACGTCTACCGCGACAGCGGCTCGGGCTGGGTGCATCAGGGATCGTTCGACCCCCGTAACTCGGGCTACCAATACGTCGACTTTACGGTGAACAATGGGGACAAGATCCACTACGCCATCGATGGGCGCACCTACGATGGTCGCAAGACCGGCACGATGAACATGGTGGTGTGGAACCTGTCGCAGCCCGGGGGCGCCGCCCAGCTTTCAAACCGAACCGCCAACATCACCGTCGATAACGACAACAACTATCCGATCCGAAACGTCAGTCCGGTGGACTGGGACAACGGGCATTTCGAAACCAACGCCAACATCGGCGCCGGCGCGACCAGTTACCGGACGATTTCGGGAATCGAGGCTGCCGTCACCCTGCGTGCGGACCTCCAGAACATCACAGGCCAAGGCTACAATCTGGCGGACGGAGGGGATTTCTACATCGAAAGCGCGACCCGTGGACGTTTGGCGTCCACGCCTTGGCGCAACGGTGGATCGGTCTCCGCCGTGGTCCAGCCGGGCGAGCAAATCCGCTTCTATACTGACGCCTTCACCAGCCAGGGCCGTAAGCAGTACGGCTTCGACGTCCAGGTCTACAACGCCACGACCGGCGCCCACATCGACCACCATTACCAAAGCGGCATCCTCGATGCCGACAACAACTGGGGCTATGGCGCGACCGTCACGCTGAGCAATGCGGACATGTATGTGTTCGAAGAGGTCGTCCGCGCCGGGCGACCGGTCACGGCCAGCGGTTCCGTCACATTCACCGTCGCCGGAAGTTCCGGCACTTGGACCGCCGCAGTCGAATTGCAGAATGTGACGGGTTCGACGCCGACGACAAGTGTCAGCGGAACCACGGCCTATGTGCGGATTTCGGGTTCGACCGCGAGGTACAGCTCTGGGCAGTACAGGATCCGGATAACTGACGCGAATGGGACAGTCAGCTATTCGCCATGGGGCGCCTTCAACCTCGAAATCGCGGGCGCGACCGGGGGCGTGGAACCTTAATCGTCTTTAACATCTCGGATCCGGAACCCTCGGTTGCAGCACGTTAAAAGAGAAAATTGATGATTCAAAAATCGGCGCAATCGCCGCGCGTCGCCTCTCAAATCTTTTGCCTTGTATCCGGATGCGACGAACGTCGAGTTCGCGGTGAATGAGACCTCCAAAAATTGAAGTTGGTTCGCTTGGAGAGGGTCGATATAATGTTGGGGAACATATGAAGCGCAAATATTGGGTTGCCGTAATAGGCGTGTCAACGCTCGCGTTGTTGGCTTTGCCTAGAGTGGTTGGGGCGCAGATATCTTCGCCTGCCCCGGAACGTCCAAAAATAGATGAGAACGGCGTAGATATCCAGGCGGGATATATACATATCAACGAGCCAGGCGTGCGGGTTGGTGGAGATGCCGTCGGTGCTCTGCATTACGAACGGACCTATGATAACGCATGGCGCTCAAATTTTTCAAATTTTCTCGACTTTAGAGAGGAAGTGGAATCCTCCTACAGCTCCAAATCGATGTCATATGGAAATGTCTCACGAAACGAGGTCAATACAGCCCAGGGCATGATGACGATCCCCATGAATGACGGTCATGACTGGGGCGCGCTAAGGGACGGCACTGTACTTGATTTCTTTAAAGTTTTTGTGGCTCTGACTGGCGCTCAGCAGCAATATATAAACTTTCTAAGCTCCGTTACACATCCAAATGGCGTAGTTTACACATTTCATTACAAGGACTCTACCGTTGGCGGCGTATTCAAAACGCGCGTCCAGTCCATCACCAGCAACGCTGGATATCAGCTAAAATTTAAATATATTACCGACGTGAGATCAGCGCAGTCTCCTCTTTCTCCCGATTGGGAGCAGATTTCATCGGTTACCGCCATAAACAATGCCGTGGAGTACTGCGATCCCATAGCTGACTCATGTCAGCTGTCAAGGAATTGGCCCACCGTTTTATATTCAGCGCCCCAGACCTTGAATGGAGTAACTTCCTCTACAACGACCGCTCCCGGTTATGGCGCGATCCGATATGAGTCGGCGCCGGATTCATACAGGATTTTCAATCCGGACGGCACGGTATATAAATCCTATACGCGCGCAGCTATCACGACGGTCTGTATTGCATACAACTGTCCGGGCGGAGAGCTTGGCAATAGGGTCACTTTGGCCACAATGGGCCAGACGGTGACGAGTTACGCTTATCAAAACGCCGGCGATAGCCTGACGGTGACAGTTTCTAGGGGTGCCGAGACACGAAAGTACATTAGTAGCAGAAATGCAGCAGGGTTGTCTTTCATAGATGAAAATGGAAGATCTGTTAGGTTTGATGAGTTCGCTGGAAATATAGTTAAAATTATTAATCCTGAAGGCGATTATTTTACATATTCCCGAGATGCGCGTGGGAATGTTTTGCAAGAAATTCACTATGGAAAATCAGGCGGTCAGTTAAACAGCGTCACGCGCAGTTTTCCGGCTGTGTGTAACTGGCAGAATCAACGATATTGTAACAGTCCTGAGTCAATCACGGATGCTGCCGGTAAGACGACGTCCTACACCTATGCCGCCGCGCACGGAGGCGTGCTTACGGAGCTCGGACCCTTAGTCAACGGCGCCGCTTCGCTAAAGCGCTATGGATATGTCCAACGGTACGCAAGGTGGCTCAATGCGACCGGCGCTGTGGTGCAGGCGGCTTCCCCCATCTGGTTGTTGAGCGAGGAGCGTCTCTGCCGGACCGGGGCGACGACGACTTCCGGCTGTAGCGGTGGTTCAGCCGATGAGGTGGTCACTACCTACGACTACGGTCCCGATGTCGTGGGTCAGGTCAACAATCTCATGTTGCGAGGAAAGGTGGTGACGGCTGACGGCGTCAGCCAACGCACCTGCTATGTCTATGACGCTGTGGGCAACAGGATCGCGGAGACCGCGCCGGCCGCCGGCTTGGCAAGCTGCGCCTAGGAGATGTCATGAAACGAGCATTTCTCTCTATGGTCCTTTGCTGTCTCGCCGTGACGAGCGGCGCATGGGCCCAGGTTTCTCCGTCGAGTTACACGACCGGCTTTCGCTTTGATGATGGCGGCCGACTGGTCGGGACCATTCAGCCGGATCCCGATGGCGACGGACCTTTGCCGTTTCCGGCTGAGCGAAGGACTTATGACGTCAACGGACGCCTGGTCCGGATTGAAAGCGGGCATCTGCTATCCTGGCAGTCTGAGGCGATCCAGCCCGCAGCCTGGACTGGATTCACGATCGTCCATCAAACAGACACGGTTTTCGACTCGCTCGGGCGAAAGCTGAATGACCGTCGGACATCGGCCGGCGGTGCCGGTTCTCTGACGCAATACAGCTATGATACCCGGGGCCGCCTGGAATGCACGGCGGTTCGGATGAACCCGGCGGCGTTCGGGAGCCTGCCGTCTTCGGCCTGTACGTTGGGGACGGAAGGCAGTCAGGGTCCGGACCGGATCGAGCGCAACGTCTACGACGCGGCGGGGCAACTTCTGCAGGTTCGCCGCGCCGTCGGCACGTCGCTGGAGCAAGTCTATGCGGCCTACACCTATTCTCTGAACGGCAAGTCGACCTCGGTGACTGACGCCAACGGCAACAAGGCGTCGATGACCTATGACGGCTTTGATCGTCAGGTGGCCTGGAACTTCCCTTCGACCACGACGCCGGGCGAAGTCAGCACGACGGATTACGAAGCCTACGGTTATGACGCGAACGGCAACCGCACGTCGTTAAGGAAGCGCGACGGTCGGGTGATCACCTATACCTATGACGCCCTGAACCGGATGACGTCCAAGATCATCCCCGACGGCGGCGGTCTGCCGGCCTCGGCGACGCGGGACGTCTACTACGGCTATGACCTGCGAGGGCTGCAGCTCTACGCCCGGTTCGACAGCGCGACCGGGGAGGGGGTGACCAATAGCTGGGACGGCCTGGGGCGGATGACCGCCTCCAGCCTGAACATGGGCGGGGTGACGCGGACCTTCAGCCATCTGTACGACCTGAACGGTGCGCGGACCCGGCTCTTCTATCCCGACGGCCAGTCGGTCGAGTACAATCGCGACGGCCTGGGGCGGATCCATACGGCCGTGATGAACGGTTCGGCCCAGCTGCTTCATCCCCAGTACGACGCCTTGGGACGGGCTTCGGCCCTCTACCGGCTGAACGGCGCCGCATGGGGTTCGCCGACGACCTTCGGCTATGACGGCCTGTCGCGGCTGACGAGCCTGACCCACGATCCGGTCGGAACCGGCTACGACGTCTCTACGACCTTCGGCTACAATCCGGCCAGCCAGGTGACCAGCCGGACGGTGTTGAACGAAGCCTATCGCTTCAACGACCACGTCAACGTCACCCGCAACTATGCGGTCAATGGGCTGAACCAGTACACCTCGGCCGGCCAGGCCAGCTTCACCTATGACGCCAACGGCAATCTGACCGCGGACGGTCAGGGTGGGACCTATGTCTATGATGTGGAGAACCGGCTGATCGCCGGGCCGAACGGCGCATCCCTGGTCTGGGATCCGCTGGGGCGTCTGTTCCAGAGCGCCAGCAACAGCCAGGCCGCCACCCGCTATCTCTACGACGGCGACAAGCTGACGGCGGAGTACGACGCCTCGGGCAATCTGCTGCGCCGCTACGTCCATGCCGACGGCTCCGACACGCCTCTGGTCTGGTTCGAGGGAGCGGGCGTGACCGCGCCCCAGTACCTCTACGCCGACCACCAAGGCTCGATCACCGCCCGGACCAATGCCTCAGGCGCGGTGACCAACGTCAACACCTACGACGAATACGGCATCCCCGGCGCGGGCAACAGCGGCCGGTTCCAGTACACCGGCCAAGCCTGGCTGCCCGAACTGGCCATGTACCACTACAAGGCCCGTATCTACTCCCCCACCCTCGGACGCTTCCTACAGACTGATCCCATCGGATACGAGGATCAGATCAATCTCTATGCCTATGTCGGGAATGATCCGGTGAATCAGAGCGATCCGAGCGGTATGCAGTCTGCCTGTGAAGAGGCATGCCGAGAGCAAGCTGGTAGAGCTTCTGATGTAGTTGAGAATGTATCAGGCGCTGCTGCTGATGGTATGGAGCAATCATCCAGAACTGCACCTTACGGCCGAGCTCTTGGTCGAGGAAATACCGTCGTCGGAGCCGTGCGGGGCGCTGGTGAGCAGGTCGAACGTGTTCAGCGCGGCGAGGTGACTGCAGGTGAGGCGATCGCTGAGTACGTTCCAGAGACGGTGCTCGGACAGGTCTTTGGAACGCTCGGAGCGGCGGGTGGAGTTGTTGTTGGGCGGTGGGTCGACTCGGACACGCCAGCCGGGCCGATAGGCGGTGCCGCTGTTGGGGGCACTCTTGGCGGCTCACTAGGCGATAAAATTGGCCACGCGCTCGGAGGGGGTTTGTATAGAGCAGCGCGAGCTGAAGCGGTTAAAGTGGCGCGGGAGACAGCGCGGAATCTCGATGATATGTTTCAACGAAGTGCCGGTGTGAGGATTTATGGAACGCAGCGCTAATGTGGATGTTAAATACCGATCTAAAAGAGTGTGGTTTATTGCTATTGGGGTTTTTTCCGCGCTGATCTATTTCATTACGGTTTCTCCATATCATACACCTCTGCGGGTGTTGACGCTCCCAGACTCCGGCTTTGAGCGTAGATCTTGGGAGGCGGGGTTTGTTGGTGCGCTTGTGCTAAGTGCGTTGATGGCAAGGCACGTATTTAACATGCTTCGGGGCGGCGGTTACATCGTCAAAAACGTATCGCATGAGAGCGTTTTCAAAAGTTCTTCCGTGGTTACAGTGAATTTTAAAGAAAAACGTATAAGAAGATATTCATCTTTTATAGTAGAAGTGGTTAAGAATTGATCGGTTTTTCTGGTTAGGCTCAGGGCTTCATAGCCGGAATAGCAATGTTGCGGCGAGGGCAACGGCAGATGGGAAGACGTTCGGGCACCGGTTATCGGGTGGTGACGCGTCGCAAGTCCTTCAGCCTGCCGAACATGGTTTCGATGCGGTTCCGCCGCCAGGGCGACGTGCGGCCGGCCTCTGGGCGGAGACCGGCGCTCTGGGCGGATTGAAGGCCATGCCGACCTGATCCTGGGCCTGGTCGAGCGCAAGAGCGACATCACCCTGGCGGAGCTTCAGACGGCTCTGGCCGAACAGGGCGTGGGGACCAGCGTGTCGAGCTTGTGGCGGTTCTTCGTGCGTCGCCGGATCACGCTCAAAAAAAGTCGGCGCACGCGGACGAACAGAGCCGCCCCGACGTCCTGAGCCGGCGTCAGGCCTGGTTCGACAACCAGCTCGACCTCGATCCCGAGCGGCTCGTCTTCATCGATGAGACGGGAGCCTCGACCAAGATGGCCCGCCGCCACGGGCGTGCGCCGCGCGGGCAGCGGCTGAGGTGCAGCGTGCCGCACGGTCACTGGAAGACGACCACCTTCGTCGGAGCCTTGAGGCTGACGGGCATGACCGCCCCGATGGTGCTCGACGGCCCGATGAACGGGGCCTGGTTCCTGGCCTATGTCGAACAGGTGCTCGCCCCGACCCTGAAGCCCGGCGACGTCGTGATCATGGACAATCTCGCCGCCCACAAGAGCACGCCCGTCAGGGACGCCATCGAGGCTGTCGGCGCACGGCTGCTGTTCCTGCCCCCCTACAGTCCCGACCTCAACCCGATCGAGAACGCCTTCGCCAAGCTCAAGGCCCTGCTGAGAAAGGCCGCCGCACGGACAATCGACCAACTCTGGGACGCCATCGTCCGCATCATCCAGACCTACTCTCCCCAAGAATGCGCAAACTACTTCGCCGCCGCAGGGTATGACGCAGACTGATCGGAAAATGCTCTAGCCGAATGCGCCAAACCGCAAGCCATCGATCCGAGACAGAATCCGGCTGATGCCAATGTCCAGCGCGACGGCTTTTGCACCCCTGGTCCCCTCTATTGGAGACTCCGCCAGAAATCTGGCGGCCGCCGCTTTGCTGCCGAAGACATCCACCGAGTCCGCCGCGATTGCATCGAGGACTTGATCCAGCCGATGCTCTGGAACGGGTTGTCCGAGTGTCTCTCCGAACCGAGCGACCGCTGCGGCGTAATCGTGGATGGGTTCTCGGAGCTCGGGAGTCACAATTTCGACCATCATCTACCGACTTCGGGTGCGTGCGCGAAATTAGCGCCGTTTGGCGAAGTGCGTGCGGACCAGTGCAGCAATAAAAAGGCAGCGTAGCCTCTATGGAGCCGCAGGAGGAGACTAGCGAACTTGCTGGCGCTATGGAAATCAGATCGACAGTGTTTCACGTGCAGTGTCGGCCTTTCCGACTGGATACGCCGGTCTGTCTGCGACGGGTGTTGATCCGCCTAAGGAATTGGCTGATCATTCAATGTCGTTCCAACACCTGTACGGAAAACGCTGTGCTCCAAACGGTAGTCTCCGCGATGAGCAAGGTCAGAGGTTAAGGCAGAAAGAGCCTGTCCAAAGCTATTGCGCCAGTAGAGGTCACCGAAACGACCCGGCTTCCCGGCGACCGACGGACCCAACCCAGGACAATGAAGCGGTCGAGCAGGGCCGCGCCCGCCAGGCCGGCCAGATGCGGCCTGCGCTCGCTCCAGTCGAAACAAGCCTTGCAGACGGGGCGGCGGGAGCGGGCGTCCAGTTCGACGCCAATCTGCGACAGCAAGGCCGATCCCCGTGTCGTCAAGGCAAGGCCTTTAACCTCCCCCGAAAACGCGCCGAGGTCTTGCAGGCGCTCAAACAGAACAACAGCGCGTTCGCCAGCCAGATGGTCGTAGCAGACCCGCGCTTCACGCAGGGCGAGGTCTTTGGGGCCTGGACGAGTCCGCGTCGCACCGACACGAGCGGCCAGTCCCAGCACCTGCTCCAAAAGTACGGCGACCTCCGAATTGTGCAGGCTGTAGTAGCGGTGCCGTCCCTGTTTCGCGACGGCCAGCAGACCGCCGTCATACAGCCGGCCCAGATGGCCGCTGGCGGTCTGTGCGCTGACCCCGGCCTCGCGCGCCAGTTCGCCTGCGGTCAGGGGTTGCCCCCCGAGGAGCGCAACAAGGATGTTGGCGCGCGCCGGATCGCCCAGCAGGGCGCCGATCATCGCGATGTCTGGACCTTCTTTCATCCCGCGAGTCTAACCCAAATCCGTCTTCGATGTTTCAGGCTTGGCCGTAACATCCGCTCCCTGGCTTATGATCAAGAGGCGGAAAAGGAGCCGCCTCATGCGCAAGACCCTGATCACCGTCGCCGCCATTTTTGGAGCCATGATGTCCATATCTTCGGCCATGGCCCAATCCAGCCACGACCATCGTCTGTCCGGCCAGGCCGCGCCCAACTGGCGGCCTGAACTCCTGGTGCGCGAACAGACGCCGGCCGACGGCGATCGGTCCCGCCCGGTGCTCTATATCCACGGTTCCAGCTTCCCTTCGGCATCGTCGGTAATGTTTCGTCTCGGCGGGACTTCGTGGGCCGACGCCCTGAACGCGGCGGGGTTCGATGTCTTCGCTCTGGACTTCGCCGGCTACGGCGGTTCCGAACGCTACCCGGACATGGCCAGTGACGATCCTGTGGGGACGCCGCCCGGTCGAGCACCCGAGGCCGCCGAACAGATCGCGCGCGCCGTGGCCTTTATCCGCCAACAGACCGGCGCCAGCCGGGTCTCCGTGATCGCCCATTCCTGGGGCACGATCCCCGCGGCGCTCTTCACCATCCAGCATCCTGAGGCGGTTGATCGGCTGGTTTTGTTCGGGCCAATTCTTGAGCGTCAGGGGCCGTCGGCCAGCCAAACCTCGCGCTGGTCTCTCGTCACAATCGCCCAGCAGCACGCCCGGTTCGTCGGGGGCGTGCCGGCAGGCCATGCGCCTGTGTTGGAGGAAGCCGACTTCCCGCGATGGGCCAGCCTGTACCTGGCCTCTGACCCTCAAGCGAACGAGCGCACCCCGGCGTCGGTCAAGATCCCGTCCGGGCCTGCGGCGGATCTTCTGGCCGCCCGGTCGGGACGGTTGGGCTATGATCCTGGGGAGCTCACCAGACCCGTAATATTGGTGCGTGGCGAATGGGACGCCTCCTCTTCGGCGGCCGATGCGGCGTGGTTCGAAAGCAAGCTCGCGTCAGACCTCGAGTATCGGATCGTCACCGTTCCAGAGGCCACGCATTTGATGCATCTGGAGACTGGGCGACACGCTCTCTACACGGCGACGAACGCCTTCCTGGCTGGCTTGCCGGAAGACGCGCAGCACCCATGATCGGCCGCCCTCCCGCTGATACGTCCTCGCGGTCAGTCTCGCGAGACATGGGCGCCCAAAGAGTCGCACCTAACCTCTGAATGTCGTCTTCTCGACGTGCCGCCAATGACGGGATAGGGCGCGAAGCGGGAATCGTAACGAATGACAGCCTTAGCTTGGTTCGAAGTTGGTCGCTGAATCGGAGGGCGCTCCATTTCAACCAATTGCGCGGCCCCTTCTAGGTTTTGCCGACAATCTTTGTTGGGACCACTTAAGCGTCAGCCCATGTAGAAGCTGGCGGCAGGGGGCGCGACCCATTCTTTGAGATCCTGAGCGCGCGCCCTTAAGGTCTCTGGACGGTAGTTCGCCAATCCGTGCCAGCGGCGGCAGGCCGACAGGGAGATGGCGTCGAGATGGTCGGGGGGCTGGCGCGGCGTCTTGCCGATGGCGGCCATGATCATTCCGCCCAGATCCTTCCTGGGCTTGTCGAACGCCGCCAGAGGATCGCAGATCGCGACGGCCTCATCGATGCGCATCTGTTCGAGCGCGAGACCCGCACGCGCCGCCCCTGCGGCGACCCAAAGCAGGGCTGCCGCCGACAATCCATGATCGCCGCTCCCGCCCCCGACGGATCCATGCACGCCTGGAAACCAGTGCTGCTGGTAGGGGCGCTGGTCGTAGGGAGCGGTCCCGGCGCCGGCGTTGTCATTGAGGTTGTCGATATTGGTCCAGAGCGCCGGGGTGAAGGTCTCGCGCTGCTCGTCGATAGCGACGGCGTGCCGCGCCGATCGAACGAAACGCGACAGGTCTGTGCTGTGGAAACGGTGCTTCTTGTTGAAGTCGGGTGCGAAGGGCAGTTTGGACGGAATCCCCATCGAACCGACGGTGTCCCACACCCCGACATATTGGATGGACGCGCTGTCTTGTGCGTCCGGCGCCAGCAATCCCTCGCGATCATGGGCGCGCACGCCGGTGACCGCCCCCACTGGATGGCCGAACGTCGCATTGAACGCCCTCTGCTCTTCGGCCGCCTTCGCCTTCTCGGCAGTCGGCGCATCCTCCCGCGGCGCACCGCGATAGAGCGCCATGGCGGCGCCGATCTTCTGGACGTTCTCGCGCTTCAGCACCCAGACCCGGCGCAGGAGTCCGGCCAGGCTCCGTGCGGTATAGGCGCCGCGGCTGAAGCCGAAGATGAAGATACGGTCTCCTGGCTCGTAGTTCATGCAGAGGAATTGGTAGGCTTCGACGATCTTGTGATCGAGCCCCTGGCCGAAGGCCCCGCCCAGAAGCTTGGTGCCCCGGTTAAACACGCCCTCGCCGACCCCGACGCCGTTGTCGTAGTAGACCAGTTGATCGACGCCTTCCGGCGTACGAGGCCGTACGGCCCGCATCAGCTTGACGACATTGGTCGCGTATTCCTGGCTCAATGTCTGCCAGGTGCCGTCGCAAAAGATCGCTATGTTTCTCACCTCGGCCCCCAACATTAACGCTCCAATAAAACAACGTTAATCGAACATTGCAATTCCAGATTGACAGGCGTTCGACCTTGGGGCGCTATGGCGGAGAACCTCGGGGAAAGTTCCTTGGCGCCTTCGCACGACGACGAACACGACGACGAACACGGCCCGACAGGCCCCGAGTATGAATTCGCGGTCCATGCCCGCGCCTACTGGTCCGAAAGCGGTGTTCACGTCACCCCCGACCAGACGTGGTTGATCGAGGCGGAAGGCGCCTGGACCGACTGGACCAACACGTGCGGGCCAGAAGGCTACGCCGCGCCGAAGCTCAAGCTTTTCGAGTCCTTGCGGCGCCGGCCTGCCGAGGCCTGGTTCGCGCTTATCGCATCGATTGGCCATGACGATCCCGCTCCAGTCGCCGTAGGACAACGCCTGCTCTTTCGGCCCGCCCGGGCCGGGTCACTCGCCTTCTACGCCAATGATATTCCCGCCATGTACTGGAACAATCGGGACCGCCTGATCGTCCGCCTCCGCTCCGTCGTCTCCTTCACAGGATCGACGGGCGGCGCCTCCGTCTGACCTTCAACCGCCGCAGCGAAACGATTTTCGACATGGCTCCGCGCACCCCTTCCCGTAACCGTTCGGGCATGAACCCGTACCAGCGGCGCGTCGCGCTCTATATTCTGATCACCCTCATCGCCGCCTATGTCGCCCCTCTCGTCGCCGCCGCCGCCGCCGGTCTTGTCGGCGCGCTTCAGGGTGAAAACGGCCCAGGCGCCTTGCTGCTTCTTCTGATGACGGACGAAGGCCCCTACGGCCAAGCCTCCACGCTCTTCACGCCCCTGATCGCCGGATTGACCGTGACAACCCTCTGGACGGCGCAAAATCGTCGATGGACCTATGCCGTGATCGGCCTTTGCGCGGCCGGAGTCGCCGCCGCGGTCGCCCTCTCGCTCATCCTCTCGAACGACGAGACGGCTCAGCTGCTCTACTGGCATGCGTCCGAGGGCGCGGACAGCCTCGCATCGTTCGATCTGCTGAAGAACCGTTTCCTCGGCATGGTGATCGGGGCGCTGGCCACAGTGATCGGCGTCCTTCTCGGTCTCAAGGCGGTTGATACGGAGAGCGCAGGATGATGCGACCTGTCTTTGGGGTTCTCGCGGGCCTGATCTTCTCGGGGCTTGGTTTCACGGCCCAGGCCCAGGCCCAGGCCCAGGGCCAGACCCAGGCGAGACCGGCCGTCGCCGTCGTCGTCAAGGTTCAGGCAGACGCCGACTCCGTTCTGCCCGTCCGGGTGACTTACGAGGATGGGACTGGGCGGCAGGAGTTTAAAAAGATTGGTCGGGACAGCTTCAACATCAGTCTCTCCAGCCAGGCCCTTTCGTCCGGCGGTCAGATTGTCATCCACGACGCCGACGCGGTCGATGACTACGACGACCGCATTCAACTTGACGGTCAAGCGGCGCACCCCGGTCAATCCCTGAGCATCATAGTCGACCGCCGGATCGCGCCAAAATGCAACAGGACGGCGATCCGAAGCCTGACCGACGGAGACCCCAGTCCCGGACGCACGCTCGCCCGCTACCTCGTGATCCGCCAGGTGCGCTACCGAGGGTTGTGTGTTGTGGAGGCCTTCAAGAGAGAGGTGGTGGAAACCTGGTATCGCCTCAGTCTGCGAATCAACCGCGACGCTCCGATCTTCGCTCTGGACCGCCGCGCCGAGAAGGAGATGCGTAGACTGGATCCATACCGACTCAAGCAAATCCAGCAGGAAGAGACCTGAGACGCCGCGCGCGAAGCCCTAGGCGGTGCGGACAAGGTGGAGTCCCAAATCCCCTGATCGCTGATTCAAGGCTGTTGTTTGCGGAGAACCGCAGCGCGTAGTTTCTATAATTCGCGACATGCCCGTTCCGGGCTGTTCGAGCCGATCCGACCCACCCCGGGCTCCGGCGGGCGTTTAGCGGCGAGCGTTCGTCGCGCCGGATGACGACGACAGGCGCCACGCCTCGCCGTCCTGCCGAACGGCGACGTCGTACAGACCGTGCAGCGCCTTGGCGAAGGCGGCGGTGTCGCCCGTCTCGAACACGCCGTCGATCCGCAGTTGTCCAAGCGCGGCGTCGTCCAGCCGGAGGGGGGCGCGGCTGTACCGGTTCATCTCAGCGACGGCGGCCGACAGAGGGGTTCGGTCGAAACTGACCAGGCCCCTGCGCCAGTCGTCTATCCGTCCGACGCGCGCGCTTGTGATGCTTCCGGGGCGACCGGACGCGGAGACGCGCACCGCCTGACCGGGCGCGAGCCTTACGGCGGCGTTCGCCTGGTCGCGCGTCTGGTCGTTCATCTGGCCGTTCATCTGGCCGTTCGCCGGGCCCACCGTGACGCCGCCCTCGAGCAGATCGACGTCGGTGAAGTCCGGGTGCTGATAGAGGTTGAACCGGGTGCCCGTGACGCGGATTTGCGCCGCGTGGCTGAAGACGTCGAACGGCGCATGGTCGGCTTGTCGCTGCACCGAGAAGAAGGCCTCGCCGGCGGCCAGAACGACTTCGCGGCGACCGCCGCCGAACCGAACCTCGATGCGGCTGGCCGTGTTGAGCGTGACCTGGGAGCCGTCGGGCAGGGTGACGGTGCGACGCTCGCCTATGCCGGTCTCGTGGACGACAGGCTGTGCACGCCACAGGAAGACGCCGCCGAAAGCGACGCCGGCGGCCAGGGTTCCACCCACCAGCCAGGCGCGGCGGTTCACCGCGAGACGTGTTTTCACCTCGTCCACGGCGAAGTCAGAGGCGTCCAATTGCCCGATCGCATCCCAGACGTCGTCGATCTCGGACGCCGCGCGCGGATCGACGACCTCGCCCCGCTCCTCAGCCAGGCGAGCCGCGACGAAGGCTTCAGCTTCGTCGTCACGCATCGGGGGGCGCAATTGAATTACAGTTCGAACCATCCACAATCCTTAAGTCTGTGTCGGCAACTTGCAAGCGCATCGGCCAGCAGACGTTGGGTCGTTCGCAGTGGGATGCGTCTGCGTTCTGAAATCTCCACCAGGGTCAGCCCCTCGACCCGGTGCATCATCAGCACCAGTCGCTGGTCGCGCGGCAGGCTGGCGATGGCGCGGCGCAGCAGGTCGGCGTTTTGCTGCCAGCGCAACTCGTCGAAGGGCGAGGGGGCGTCGTGGGCCAGGTCGTCCGGCACTTCGACGTGGCGATCACCGCCGCGTCCCATCCGGCGGCGACGCAGATCCCGCGCCACGCTGTCGGCGGTCTTGAACACATAGGTGGCGTTGAACTCGGGCGGCGGAACACCGGACGCCAAGCGTGTCAGACGCAGATAGATGTCCTGAAGCGCATCCTCGGCGTCGGCGGGCGCGAGAAACCGAACCAGATGCCGACGCAGCCGTGTGTCGAACCGCTGAAGCAGTTCAGCCATGATCGCCGCAGCGCGGCTCTCGCCGTCTGTCGGCTTCTGTGAAGCTGTCATCGATGGTGCGACGCCGTCAAACATCCGAACTCGCTGGAGCCTGTACTTCAAGGGACGCAGCCGCGTCGACAGGCCGCCAAATGAATTGACGCCATGTCATCATTCCATTGCAGCCGGACCTTAGAAGCCCGTCAGTCGCGGGGTTCATTCACGGGTCGTCCCACATGGGCTGTGACGGTCGTCACCGTTTTCTCCGGTCTATCGGCGGCGTGGCCATGGCGGCGGTCCTGCCGTCAACAGCCTTGGCTGCGGGTCAAATTCCGGTCTTCGATGTTCCCGCCCAGCCTATGGCCTCGGCTCTGCGAGAGTTGGCGCATCAGGGACGGGTGCAGATTCTGTTCCCGGCGGAACGGCTGGAGGGACGTCGCAGCCGGGCCGTGACAGGTCGGATCGAGGTGACCCGCGCTTTCAATCTGGCCTTGGCGGACGCGGGTTTCGAAGTGCGAAGGGTGGACGCCCGAACCTTCGTCATCGTCGCCCGTTCGCGCCTTGCCCCGCCGCCGCCGCCGCCGCCGCCCGCCCTCCCGCCGACCGCCGACCTCGAACCGATCGTGGTCGTGGCCGCTCGCCTGGATATCTCCGGGGTTGAGCGCCGTCTGGCCAGCGACCTGGAAGGACCGGCGGCGGTCCGCAGCCTGTCGCGCGAGGACATGGCGCGAGGCGCGGCCCAGAACCTGTCCGAGGCCTTGGGCGACCTTCCCGGCATGACCGTGATCAACACCGGCCGGTCCTTCATCGGCGGCATCGACTCGGCGTCGCGCGGCGAAGGCTTGTACGCCGCCTACCGGGGCCTGAACGCCGAGTATAATCTCAGCATGATCAACGGCGTATCCGTGGCTCAGGGCCTGCCCTATTCGCGCGGGGTCCAGTTGAATCTGCTGCCGCCCGAAGCCTTTCAGACCGTGGTGGTGCACAAAACCGGCCGAGCCGATCTCGACGGCGACTTCATCGGCGCGGCTCTGGATTTCCAGACGCCTGGCGCGGCGGACCTGTCCCGCTCGCCCTGGACCGCCGTCACCCTTGGCGCAAGTGTGGAGACGCGGGCGCGCGCGTACGGCGAACCCGGGCTCGGCGAAGATATCCGGGTCGAGCACGGACGCCGGTTCGGCGCCGACGGGCGGCTGGGCCTCTATGTGGCGGCGGCGTACGAGGACCGCAGTTTCGTCAACTCGGAGCTGGCCGGGGTGATGGCGGCGCAGAACGACGGAGGCTGGGCCTACAGTCGGTCGAACTCGGCGGCGGGCGGGCCGATCAATGCGTCCCGGCCTCAGGACGACTTGATCCAGACCGGTCTGAACGTCGGAGTCTCAAGCGGCCGCAGCCGACAGCAGAACTACGCCATGACGCTGGACTGGCGCGCCGCGCCGGGGCTGGATCTGCGTCTGAACGCCACCCACGCCCAGGCGCACACCGAGCAGAACTCGACCTTCAGCCAGGTGGTCAGCGGCCCGAAGTCCTGGAGCGACGACGGATCGGGCGTCTATCGTTTGTCAGTCCAGGATCTGTCCACGCGGGTCTGGTACGAAACCAATCCCGACACTGTGGCCCTGTCCACAGCCAGCCTGACCGCCGAGGCCGTCGAAGGGCGCTGGCGTTTGTCGCCGTATCTGTTCGCCAGTCGCGGCGAGAGCGCGCGGCCGGATCACCTCGAGGCGTCGGCCTGGATCAATCAGAGCGACTCCTACAATATCGGCCAGACGCCCCGCGCCTTCGGCGGTTTGACCGTCACCTATCGCGACGGTTTGCCGGTTCCTCAATGGCCGCAGAGCGTGTTCCAGGATTTGGATCAGGCCGGGTCGACGCTGCTGGCGCGCCGCGCGGGCCAGCGCACGGAACAGTTCAGCCAGCAGGTTCGCTATGGCGGCGGCTTCGGCCTGAGCTTTATCCCGGAGAGCGGGGCGTGGCGCAGTTTCCGGGCGGGCGCCAAGCTGACGCGCAGCGATCGGGATATGACCGACCGAAACTGGACCAATGAATTCTTCGCTGACCGGTATCAAAGATCCGGGCTGACCTGGGAGGCGCTGGGGATCGCGCGGGGGGTCTACGCCCAGGTCTTTCCGGGTCTGTACGACTGGTCGATCCCCCGGATCGATCACGACCGGCTGGAAGCGCTGTTCGAGGCCAATCGCACGGACGAGAGTTTCAACACCTGTGGAACCCTGTACGTCGACAATCTGAACTGCAACACCCAGTCGGGGCGCGAGACGGTTCAGGCCGTCTACGCCATGGCGACCCGCGCCGTCGGCGGCTGGGAAACCCAGTTCGGCCTGCGCTACGAGCGGACGCACATCGTCAACCGCTTCTGGGTCATGTCCGAGGATGAGGGAGGCGAGACGCCGGGCGGCTGGGGCGTCAACAGCAGCGACTATGCCGCATTGTTGCCCAGTGTGAACCTGTCCTGGCGGCCGAGCGATCGCGGCGTCTGGCGTGCAGCGGTCTGGCGGTCGTACAGCCGGCCGGCCTTCATGCAACTGGGCGGCGGGTCGCGGACGGAGACCCTGGACGGGGTGACCACGGTCACGCGCGGCAATCCCGACCTCAAAAGCGCCGGCGCCTGGAACCTGGATCTGTCGCACCAGCGATGGCTGCCGGGCGGCGGCGCCCTCAGTCTTTCAGCCTATGCCAAGCGTATCGATCACTATCTTTACGAAAGCGGCTCCGGCCTGGGCGTCGGGGTGGCGCCGCAGGACGGAGACTATCGTATCGTCACGCCGCGAAACGGGGGGCGCGGCGACACGCGTGGCCTGGAGGCCGAGTGGTTCCTGCCGCTGGGCGATCCCTTCGGCTTGGGGGGCGAGGCGAGTTTGGACGTCAATCTGAGCCGTCAGTGGTCACGGGTCGATCTGGGCGAAGTCCTGGGTCGGTCGCAGCCGATGGTCAATGCGCCGCAATGGCTGGGAAACGCTGAACTGTCCTATGCTCAGGGCCGAGCGGCCGTGTTTCTGAGTCTGAATTACACAGACGATTACCTGTCCGACTACGATGTTCTGGAGGCCGAGGGGGACTGGGACAATCTGTGGGTCCGGGCCGTCGCGCGGCTGGACGCCCGCGCGCGCTGGCGATTCGATCGGTGCACCCGATTGGACGTGACGGTGACCAATCTGACCGGCGAATACTCCTACTGGGCCCATGTCGGACGCGACAGCACCGCCATTTCGGACGTGGTGGATTCCGGCCGACGCGTGGCCGTCACCCTGAAGAGTGTTTTCTAGACGCTCGAGGCGCGAAGAACCCGGTCGACTCCGTCGTCGGATGGCGCGAACGGATCATGCGAAGTCTTTGATGAAGGCGGCCCGGCGCGCGGGGAAAACGCGCCGGGCCCCCAAGCCGACGTCAGAAGTCGTACTTCAGCGTCAGCAGGGTGGTGCGGCCGGAATTGACCACGTCCGAAAGCGCCAGGCTGTTGCGCCCGACGTGAGCCCAGTAGCTGTAGTCCTCGAACAGGTTGGACACCGACAGGTCCAGCGCCACCCCGTTATCGAACGCGTACCCGGCGTGCAGATCGGTCCGGCGGATCGGCCGGGTCCAGTAGTCCAGGCCGGCGACGCGATTATAGGCCGTCACCGTCTCGCCCGAGTAGTTCCAGTTCAGGTCGAGCGACAGGTTACGCCAGGCATAGTTCAGTTTGACGTTGGCCAGTGCGTCCGGGGCGTTCTGCATCCGGTGTTTCTCGCCGCCGCCGATGTCCACCTCGGTCCATTGACGGGTGTAGTTGGCTCCGGCGCCGAAGCCCGACAGCCAGCCCGGCAGCATGTCGAAGGCCTGGTACAGCTGGATCTCGATACCCTTGACGTAGCCGTCGCCGCCATTGGTCGGCGAGACGATGGTCACGCGATCAAAGATCTCGCCATTGTACTCGGTCCCGCCCCCGTTCTCGCCGCCGTTCACGGTCGTCGAGCCGTTGTCGTACATGTAGTCCGACAGCTGCTTGTAGTAGCCGCCGACCATGGCGTAGCCGCCGAAGGCGTTGCTCCATTCGGCGGAGGCGTCGAAGTTCCAGGATTTCAGCGTCTTCAGATCGGGGTTGCCGCGCGTGACGGTGATGGAGTTGTCGCCCCGCACGGTCGTTTCCGCCCCGCCCAGTTGAACCAGGGCCGGACGCATATAGGACCGGGTGATCGAGGCCCGGTACACGGCGTCGCCGGTGGGACGATAGTTGACGAACAGGCTGGGCAGCCACTCATTGTACTCGGTCGAGTTGGATTCGAACCGCTTCGCCGAGACGTCGTTGTTCCAATAGGTGTTCTCGATCTGGGTGTTTTCGAAACGCAGGCCCGGAATGACCTCGATCGCGCCCATGTCCCACTTGCCGGTCACATAGGCGGCGGCGACGTTCTCGTCGCCCTTCAGCGTGTTGCAGTTCAGGTAGCAGAGGTCAGCCGCTGCGGCCGTGGCGTCGAAATACTGGTTGAACAGTTCGACCAGACGGTCGTGGTTCACCTTCGGCGCGCGGATGTCATAGAGGCCCGGATAGGCCGAGTCGAAATAGCCTTCGACCAGACCCAGCTCATCCCAGGTCACGCCGGCGCGGCCCAGCAGGTTGGCGAAATGATCGTTGGTCCAGTCGCGGCTGCTGACGCGGCGATGGCTCTCGACGTATTTCACGCCCGTCTTGACGTAGGACAGGGCGCCGCCGTCGAAGTCATACTGGGCGTCAAAGCGGGCGCCGACCTTCTGCTGGTTCGAGAACTGCTCCGTACGCTGACCGGCGCGGCGAGCCAGAAGGGCCGTGCCCGAGTTGTTGACCAGGTCCTGCTGCGCCGAGGTCAGCAGCGGGATCGGATAGCCGTCGGCGTTATAGCCGGCGAACAGGCCGCTGTAGGGCAGGGTCGAGCCGTTGTTGTACCGGTCCGACTGGTTGTTGCGCATCGAGGCTTCGATATGGTCCGGGCGGTCGTTGCCGCCGTAGGAATAGATGATCGACGGCGACAGGGTCCAGGCGCCGTGACGTTTCACGCCGCCGAAGGTCAGGGTGCTCAGGTCCGCATCCTCGGGATTGGTCGTGTACCAGACCCGCACGGAAGAGTTGGTCAGGTTCAGATCATAGAGACCCGTCGCGGCGTTGAGAACGCGGCCGCGGTTCTGGATGAACTGGTTCAACGTCGAGTTCTGCTGGGTTTCCGCAAAGGCGTAGGAGCCGCGCAGATAGACGTCCAGGCTGTCGTCCGCCCGCCAGTCCAGCGAGAAATTGCCGCCGAAACGCTCGGTGTAGCCGGTCGAGACGCCGACGTTCAGGCTCGTCAGGGCCAGGTTGGCCTCCTGGTCCATGCCGTCTGGATTGACGCCTGCGGCCGAGTTCGTCGTCGAATGCAGATAGGCCCAGCCGCCGTCGTTCTGGGCCGCCATCAGGCCCGCGATCATGGAGTTGGCGAAGTTGCGCTTGTCGTAAAAGGCGCTGACATAAAGGCCGAACTGCTCGCTCTGGCCGAAGCGGCGGGCGATCTCGCCGCTGACGCCGCCGCCCAGACCGTCTTCGTCATAGTCGCGGGCGCGGCTTTCGACCCGGCCGGAGAACGACAGCGAGGCATAGCCGTCGTCCATGCTGAAAGCCGAGGGCGTGACGAAGTTGATCGTGCCGCCGATGGCGTCGCCGTCCATATCGGCGGTCGAGTTCTTGTTGACCACGATGGTCTTCAGACCCGACGGCGGCAGCAGCGACAGCTGCACCTGGCGTGAATAGGGCATGCCCTGGGCGGCGTTGACGCCGTTGATCAGGGCCAGGGTGAACTCGGAGTTCATGCCGCGCACGCCGACGAACATGCCTTCGCCGCGCGAGGCGCCGTCGACGCCGCCGAAGAAGGAGTTGCCGGTGTTCTGGACGCTGATTCCCGGCAGCAGGGCCAGGGCCTCGGCGACGTTGTGAACCGCCGTATGTTCCAGGTCTTCGGCCGACATGACGCTGACGGCGTTGTCGCTGCGCATCTGGGTGCGGATAGCGTCGTTTCGCGTGCCGACGACGACGATCTCGCCGACCTCGGCGGTTTCGTCTGTGGCGGCCGTCCGGTCCTGAGCGGCGGCCTGCGCCGCTGCGACCATGGAGAATAGCGCCATCGACGACGCGAGAAGTCTTGTTTTGAACGAAAGATTTTTCATCGACCGCAGTCCCTGAACCGGAGCTGAGATATGCCCCCAAGCTCAAGGGACGCGGCCATCGGCGCAGCCCGCCGAAACTTTATGAATGCTTCACATTACGGGGCTGGTCCGGCGGCGAGGCGGTCGAGGCGGGTTCATCGAGGCCTTCATCTCCCTCGCGAAAGCGCAGAGGTGTTTCAGTCAGGGTGCGGCCGCCGTGATGTCCGGGCCGGCTATACAGCCGGCCCACGCGCATCTGCGGTCTATGTTGTCCGTGTGCGGATCATCGCGCCCTAGAGCCGCGTCAATCTCAGATCCTGATAGTCGTACGAGAAGTCGATGTCGGGCGAGACGCCTTTCATCGTCGCCGTCGCGGGCTTGGCGGTCTGGATGTTGAAGGTGACGAAGGCGTCCTCCTCCCGCTTGTCCGGGAACCGGGTGCGGAAGGTCTCGCCGTCATAGGGCTCCAGCCAGCCTTGCAGGGCCGGGGTGTGGGTGAAGCTGAGCCACAGACCGGTCTTGCGATTGCGCCCGCGCCCCTCGGTCTTGGGGGCGATCACTATGTCGCCGTACCAGGGATCGCGCCAGGTTCCGGCATAGGCGTCCAGCGGCATTGACGGCGCGGCGCCGGCCGCCTGTTTGGCGTCGATCTGTGCGGCGGCGGTGATCGATTCGGCGTTGCCCTTGGTCTCCAGCCGCTTGGAATCGGCGATCCAGTCCACATCCACCTTGCCCATGCACAGGTCGGCGATGCCCGAGCGCAGCGCGCGCAGCAGGAAACTCTCCTCGGCATTGGAGAAGATGCAAAAGCCGGTCTTGCGGCCGGGGATCAGCACCGTCGCCGAAATCCCGCCGGGCGAGCCGCCGCCGTGGCTGATCAACCGTTCGCCGCGATAGTCCTGGACCTGGAACCCCATGGCGTAGGTCGAGGCGATGGACCGGTTCGGCAGTTCCGCCGTCGGTCCCGGCGAACTGCCGACGATGATGTTCGGCCTGAACATCTCGCGCGCCGCCGCTTCCGAGAACAGCCGCGTTCCGTCGGCCAGCAGGCCCTCGTTCAGCCGCACGGTCATCCACTTGGCCCAGTCCGTCGGCGTGGTGCAGATCCCGCCCGCCGCCGCCGCCGAATCCCAGTTCCACACCTCGACGATTGAGGCTGCGATGGGCGTCATCGCCCCCTGATAGCGCAGGGGCGGTCCGACCCGGCCGTGGGGCAGGGCGGACTTGGCCGGGTCGGCCAGCCGCGCCAGGGGCACGGTCTCGGTCATGCCGACCCGGTCTAGAATGCGGGTCTGGATGAAGGCTTCCCAGGTCAGGCCCGACACGGCCTCGATCACCGCCCCCGCGACCACGAACATCAGGTTGCAATAGTGATAGGCGGCGCGGAACCCGTCCTCGATGGGCACGAAGGCGGCCTGGGCGATCACTTCGGCGCGGGTGCGGTCGCTGTTGGGCCAGAACAGCAGGTCGCCGGCGCCCAGGCCGAACCCGGCCCGGTGGCTGAGCGTATCGCGCACCGTGATATGGTCGGTGATATAGGGATCGGACAGTCGGAAGTCGGGCAGATAGGTCTTGATGGGGGCGTCCCATTTCACCTTGCCCTCATCGACCAGTATGGCCAGTGCGGCGGCGGTGACGTTCTTGCTGTTCGAGGCGATGGCGAACAGGGTGTGTTCGTCGGCCTGGGCGGCCTTGCCCTGGACCTTGACCCCATAGCCGCGCGTCAGCACCGGCTTTCCATCCTTGACCACGGCGATCCCCAGCGCCGGCTGCTCGGGCCAGGCCGCCATGGCGGTCTTCACATAGGCGTCGACCGCCTCGGCCAGGGCGGCGTCGTCATTGGCCGCCTGGGCCCAGACCGGGGCGCCCACGGCTTGGACCGCCAGCGCCGCAGCACCTCCGGAAGCGAACAGGGCGCGGCGCGACAGGCGGACGGTCATGAAAAAGCACTCCGACGAAGGACGACAAGGCTTAGCCGCCCCGCCGGGCCGAATGCAACGCCTGGCCAAGGTCCGCCGGTCACGATTGGACCCGGCGCCTGACACGGCCTAGACCTCGGGCTGGAGGCGCAGATGGAATTTCTGACGAACGGGCCGGTCGATCCAGGCGTGATCCTGCCGTTCCTGGTTGCGGTCATTCTGATCGAGTTCACGCCCGGCCCCAATATGGGCTGGCTGGCGCTGTTGTCCGTGTCTCAGGGGCGGACGGCGGGCCTGTCGGCGGTGGCGGGGATCACCCTGGGGTTGACGCTGTGGATGCTGGCCGCCGCCTTCGGCCTGACCGAGATCGTGCTGAAATGGCCGGCCCTGTATCAGGTCGTGCGCTGGGCCGGGGTCGGCTTCCTGCTCTGGCTCGCCTGGGAGGCCTGGCGAGGCGAGGGCGATCCGGCCAGGCCGATGCAAGAGACCGAACATCGACGCCGCGCCCTGTTCCTGCGGGGGCTGACGGCCAATCTGCTGAACCCCAAGGCGGCCCTGTTCTACATCGCCCTGCTGCCCGGCTTCATCCGGCCCAGCCACGGCCCGACCCTGCCTCAGGCGCTCACACTGGGCGCCATCCATGTGGTGATCAGCTTGGCCGTTCACAGTTTCATCGTCGTTCTGGCCGCCCGCGCCGGCGGCCGGATCGCGCGCAGCCAGGGCGCCGGGGTTCGGGCCTCTATGGCCGGCGCTCTGATCCTGATCGCCGCCTGGACCGCGTGGGAGACGCGGCTGTAGCGCGCCCGCGCCCGCCTCCCCCTGGTTGTGCGGCCGCCATTGTGACGAAGTCGTAATCATATGGACAAGAAGTAACTTTGCATTTCAAAGCGCCCTCGGTATTTCCAGGGACGTCACGACGGGGACGGCTTGACGCCGGGGTCGTATGGGGGTCGCAAAGCTATGAAATCCTTCAAGTTCGCGCTTATGCTCGGTGTCGCCGTTTCGGGGATTGCGGGTGGAGCATTGGCTCAGTCTGCGGGCGTTACGTCGGCGCCTACCACGACGGCGCCTTCAACTCCGGCCCAGACCGGCTCTCAGTCGCCCTCTGGCCAGCCCGCAACCCAGCAGCCCGCAACCCAGCCGGCCCCGGCTCAGGACGCGCCGGCCGCCGTCAGCGACGTGACGGTGACCGGGCGTGCAGATCAGATCCGCACCTCGATCGATTCCCAGAGCTACAGCCTGGCCAATGACCTCCAGGCCACGACGGGCACGCTCGCCGACGCGCTCCGCAATCTGCCGTCGGTGGAGGTCGATCCTGACGGCAATGTCAGCCTGCGCGGCGATTCCAACGTCACCATCCTGGTGGACGGCCGGCCCTCGACCCAGTTCAACGGCCCCAGTCGCGGGCAGATGATCCAGCAGATCCCGGCGTCACAATATTCGCGCGTCGAGGTCATGACCAATCCGTCGGCGGCCTACAGCCCCGAAGGATCCGGCGGCGTCATCAACCTGATCACCAAGCCGACCACCGTGCGTCCGGGCCAGACCACCAGCGGTTCGATCCGCGCCAATATCGGCGACGGCGGCCGCTACAACCTGGGCGGTTCCGTCGCCCACGTCAGCGGCAAGACGACGCTGTCGGCCGACGTCGGCCTGCGGCATGATCTCTATTTGTCCGAACTCGCGCGTCTGCGCGAACGGCTCGACGCCGGCTCAGGCCGTTATCTTCAGACCCGCCAGACCCAGTCGATCGACGGCGATTCCGACAGCGTCTTCGTGCGCCTGGCGGCCGAGTATAATCTGGACGCCAAGACCCAGTTCGTCGCTGAACTGCGTCATACGGATGTGGACGCGGGCGGCGGCGGCGTGGCCTTGTCAGAGACGGACGACGCGGCGGGCGGCATCGCCTCGGCCTATCGTCGCCGTTCCGACGGCGGCTTCAACGGCCAGTTCTCGGGCGTGACGGGGCGGATGCTGCGCCGGCTCGACGACAAGGGTCAGGAATGGTCCAATGAGCTGCGGTTCGACCGCAACCGGTTCGGCTACAGCTCCGACACCCTGGTCGATCAGCAGATCCCGGTCGTCTCGCCCTTCCTCGAAGTCCTCGACACCGGCAACCGCCAGGACCAGCTGGGCTTCACCAGCGCCTATGTCCGGCCCCTGTCCAGCGGCGGCAAGCTGCGCCTCGGCTACGAGTTGCAGGCGACCATGCTGGAGCAGGACAACGCCGTCTCGCGCGGGCCGTCCAAGGCGGCGCTGACGCCTGATCCGCTGGTGACCAACCGGTTCGACGTCGATCAGACCGTCCACGCCCTCTACGTCACCTACGAGCGACCCTTCGGCGAGAAACTGTCGGGCCAGTTCGGCCTTCGCCTCGAGCAGGCGAACCTGGACCTCGATCAGGTCACGACCGGCATCACCACGTTCCAGGACTATTTCCGCGCCTATCCCACCGGCCATTTCCAGTATCAGCTCAGCGAGACCGAAAGCCTGAAGGCCAGCTACAGCCGCCGCATCCAGCGGCCCGGCCCGGCCGAGCTGAACCCCTTCCTGACCTTCGGCGACCCCCAGAACTATCGGTCCGGCAACCCGGACCTGGAGCCGCAGGAGACGGACTCCTTCGAGCTGACCTGGCAGAAACGGGTGCAGCAGACCTTCTATCAGGCGACCCTCTATTATCGCGACACCAGCGGCGCCTTCACCCAGGCGACGACGGACCTGGGCGGCGGCGTCTTCCTGACCCGGCCCGAGAATCTGGGCTCCAGCACCTCGTCCGGCCTGGAACTGGTGGCCAGCGGGGCCCTGGCGCCCACCCTGCGCTATAACGCCAGCGTCAACCTGTACCGCCAGGAGATCGAGGCCGGCGGCATCATCGGCGCGGAGGACCGGACCGGCGAGGCCGTGTCGGGACGGCTGTCCCTCAACTGGCAGGCCACGCCCAAGGACTTCGTGCAGGTGTCCAGCGTATGGAGCGGCGATCAGCTGCTGGCCCAGGGCCGGCGCGAGCAGTCCGTCCTGGTCAACCTGGGCTACCGCCACAAGCTGAACGACAAATGGTCGTTGCAGATGACGGTGCGCGACCTATTCGACGACTTCGGCTCCACCACCACCCTCGACACCCCGGCCTTCCGGGATCGCACCGATCAGACCTTCGGCGGTCGGGCGGCCTATGTCGGCTTCACCTGGACCTTCGGCGGCGGCCAAAAGCGGCCCGAGCAGTTCGACTTCACCCCGCCGCCCGCGGGCGGCTAGGCCGCCCGCTCTTCAAGCCAAGATCGGCGCCGCCCGTCCGCCGGGACGGATGAGCGGCGCTGTTCGGCCTTACAGGCTGCAGACCGCCGTGCGGCCGGCCCGAACCGTGTAGCGGTCGGTGCGCGCGTTATAGGTGCGATAGCGCTGCTGGCAGGCGCGGACGTGGGCGTACCAGTTGGACTGACGCTTGAAGTGGGCCGGCGGCGCCGGCGGGCGCGACCCCCAGCTCGACGACCACGAGCCGTAGGAGTCCCGGTGCTGGCCGCCCTGGGCGTTGTTCGCGCGGTTGTCGTTCTGATGGTTGTCGTTCTGATGCTGCTCCTGGCGGTCCGGCGCGGGACGGTTCTGGTCCAGGGCGGCGGCCTGGGCCGAGACGGTGCTCAGGGCCATCAGGCCGGCGGCGATTGCGATGATAGACTTGCGCATGGGACAGCGCCTTTCCGTAGGTGAATAGAGACCTGCTAAACGCCTTGTCCCGGCTAATCCGTTGCACCGATTCAAACATTTCATCTCTGACGCCAATGGGGCCGGTGTTGGCCGCAATTGACCCCGGTCAAGGCGCGGCCGCCGCCGCTCGGGCTCTTGTGTGGCTGGTTCAACCCACCCACTTCTTCCTGCGAACGGACGCGTCGCTTGCTCCAGAGGGCGTGTCGGACCATTTCCGCCTCACGAGGGGACACGTATGAATCTCGATCTCTATTCCGACCGCGCCAAACAGGCGGTCCAGTCGGCCCAGTCGCTGGCCCTGGCCCGCCGTCACCAGCAGTTCGCCCCCGAACACCTGCTCAAGGTGCTGCTCGAGGAACGTGACGGCCTGGCCCGCAATCTGATCACCGCCGCCGGCGGCGACGCCAAACGCGCCGAGGCGGACACCGAGACCGCGCTGAAGAAGCGCGCTCAGGTCAGCGGCGGCTCGGGCCAGCTCTATCTGGACGGCGACACCGCCCGCGTTTTCGCCGCCGCCGAGGAGGCCTCCAAGACCGCCGGCGACGCCTTCGTCACCACCGAACGCCTGCTGGCCGCCCTGGCGCGCGAGGGCGGGGTCGCCGCCGAGGTGCTGAAGGCCTCGGGCGCCAGCGCCGACAAGCTGGACGCCGCCATCGCCGAGGTCCGCAAGGGCAAGACCGCCGACAGCGCCGGCGCCGAGGACGGCTATGACGCCCTGAAACGCTACGCCCGCGACCTGACCCTGGCCGCCCGCGACGGCAAGATCGACCCGGTCATCGGCCGCGACGAAGAGATCCGCCGCACCATCCAGGTCTTGGCTAGGCGGACCAAGAACAACCCCGTCCTGATCGGCGAGCCCGGCGTGGGCAAGACCGCCATCGTCGAGGGCCTGGCCCTGCGCATCGTCAACGGCGACGTGCCGGAATCCTTGCGCGACAAGACCGTCATGGCCCTCGACATGGGCAGCCTGATCGCCGGCGCCAAATACCGCGGCGAGTTCGAGGAACGGCTGAAGGCCGTGCTGTCCGAGGTCTCGGCGGCCGAGGGCGGCATCGTCCTGTTCATCGACGAGATGCACACCCTGGTCGGCGCCGGAAAGGGCGACGGCGCCATGGACGCCTCCAACCTGCTGAAGCCGGCCCTGGCGCGCGGCGAACTCCACTGCGTCGGCGCCACCACGCTCGATGAATACCGCAAACACGTCGAAAAAGACGCGGCCCTGGCCCGCCGTTTCCAGCCGGTCTTCGTCGCCGAACCGACGGTCGAGGACACGGTCTCGATCCTGCGCGGCCTGAAAGAGAAGTACGAGGTCCACCACGGGGTCCGCATCTCGGACAGCGCCATCGTCGCCGCCGCCACCCTGTCGAACCGCTACATCACCGACCGCTTCCTGCCGGACAAGGCCATCGACCTGATCGACGAGGCCGCCAGCCGCGTCCGCATGGCCGTGGACTCCAAGCCCGAGTCCCTGGACGAGATCGACCGTCGCCTGGTCCAGCTGAAGATCGAACGCGAGGCCCTGAAGAAGGAGACCGACCAGGCCTCCCAGCACCGGCTGGAAAAGCTGGAGGACGAGATCGCCGATCTGGAGGGCCAGTCCGACGACCTGACCACCCAGTGGAAGGCCGAAAAGGACAAGGTCGGCCAGGGCGCGCAACTGCGTGAAACCCTGGACCGCCTGCGTCTGGAACTGACCAACGCCCAACGCGCCGGCGACCTCGGCCGCGCCTCCGAAATCGCCTACGGCCAGATCCCCCAGATCGAAAAACAACTGGCCGAGGCCGAGGCCGCCGAGACGGGGGGCGGGGGGCCTCTAACGCCAGAAGTCGTCGACGCCGAACAGATCGCCGCCGTCGTCAGCCGCTGGACCGGCGTCCCCGTCGACAAGATGCTGGAGGGCGAGCGCGAGAAACTGCTCCAGATGGAGACCGCCCTGGGCGGCCGCGTCGTCGGTCAGGACGAGGCTCTGGCCGCCGTCTCCGACGCCGTGCGCCGCGCCCGCGCCGGCCTGAACGACCCCAACCGTCCGCTCGGCAGTTTCCTGTTCCTGGGCCCGACCGGCGTGGGCAAGACCGAACTGACCAAGGCCCTGGCCGAGTTCCTGTTCACCGACGAGGCCGCCATCACCCGGCTCGACATGTCCGAATATATGGAGAAGCACAGCGTCTCCCGCCTGATCGGCGCCCCTCCCGGCTATGTCGGCTATGACGAGGGCGGCGCCCTGACCGAGGCCGTGCGTCGTCGCCCCTATCAGGTCGTCCTGTTCGACGAGGTCGAAAAGGCCCACCCCGACGTCTTCAACGTGCTTCTCCAGGTGCTCGACGACGGCCGCCTGACAGACGGGCAGGGCCGCACCATCGACTTCCGCAACACCCTGATCATCATGACCTCCAACCTGGGCAGCCAGTATCTGGCCGATCAAGGCGAAGGCGACGATGTCGAGGCCGTCCGCCCCTTCGTCATGGACGCCGTCCGCGCCCACTTCCGGCCCGAGTTCCTGAACCGGATCGACGAGATCATCCTGTTCCACCGCCTGGGCCGCGAACAGATGGGCGGCATCGTGCGGATCCAGCTGTCACGGTTCGAGAAACTGCTGGCCGACCGCCGGTTGAACCTGTCCCTGGACGACGCGGCCTTGGCCTGGCTGGCCGACCGCGGCTACGACCCGGCCTATGGGGCGCGGCCGCTGAAGCGGGTGATCCAGAAGGAGCTGGTGGACCCGATTGCGAGGAAGCTGCTGGCCGGGGAGATCGAGGACGGCGGGGTGATTGCCGTCACCGCCGGGGAGGGCGGGTTGGAGATCGGGAAGGCGCGGGTGCATTAGAGGGACGAAGCGAGCGGCGGTCAGATCGTTTCTGCCGCCGCTTGCAACTGCTTCGTGACATCCTGCGCAAGGGGCATGGACCAACAGGAATCTTCCAGACGAAATAGCCACCCATTGGCATGGGCGCTGTAGCGGCTGCGGGCTTCAAGGCCGTCGTGCGGCAAAATGATTGCGCGTTGTACGCGGTAGGCGTCGTCGAACAAAACCGCTGCAAGGAAGTCGAACTTCCTCTCTGGAAGGCGTCGAAGAAAGCTCAGTTGCCGTGACCCGTTCGCTTTCGTCAGTCGCCGGCCCTTGATTTGATAGCGAACGCCGTCTTTGTCGGTGGCGTCATGTCCGGCGGCTGACGAACTTTCCAAATCCCAACCGAAAGCGGTGGCGAACAGCAACTCGGCGTAGTCTCCAACGGGGCTGTTCGATGTCCGCACTACCTCGCGGCGGTTCAGTTCCTGCATCACTGCGCCATGCAATTGCAGCAACTCTCGAACGCTCGCCGTCACAAGCGAGGTGGCCAGTGGCTCACCTGCTGCTTCGATGACGCTGGTCGCGAGGTTGGGCTCGATTCCATAGTCGGTTGGGGGGACAGCCCTTCTCAATATGTTGCCAAGGTTCATTCTGACCTGGCCCGGGTTCAGGTGTGCATACTGGTCGCGGCGATCAACGCCGTACCGAAGAGCAACGTCATGCAGGGCGTTTAAATCGAGACTTCCATCTGGAGCAGTCACCTGCGGTTTGAGCCACTGATTGAACGGATCGTTCTTCGTTAAACGTTCCCAGCGCTCGCGGCGCTCTCGACTTATTTCCACGATCCACCTCCGGCGATATCTATTTTGATCCCATACGTTTCGTCATCCTCCGGCAAGCCGCCTCTTCGCGGCGCAGACCGGGGCAACTGTGTTTATGCCTTGAACGGCGTTTGAGTTCTGGCGATTGCGTTGAGTGTTGTGAGTAGCTTTCGGGCGACGGCGACGAGGGCGACCTTCGGGGGCTTTCCGGCGTCCCGCAGCCGGCTGTAGAAGGTCGAGAATACGGTGTTCGAGCGGGCGGCGGTGACGGCGCTCATGTAGAGGGCGTCGCGGACGCGCTTTCGTCCGCCGCGGATCGCACGATGTCCTCTTCGGGCGCCGCTGTCGGCGTTGAAGGGCGCGAGTCCGACGAGAGCGGCGATGGCCTTTGGAGAACGCCGACCCAGCTCGGGAACCCGAGCCAGTAACGTGGCGGCGGCGACGGGGCCAACGCCGGGAACCGACCTCAGATGTTGCTCGGCTTGGCGCAGTTCGAGGTCCGCCGCGATCAGGCGTCGGATGCGGGCGTCGAGGTCGCGGACCTGGGCGTCGAGCCAGTCCAGGTGCTGATCCAGACTGGCCTGGATATCCGGGTCGTCGCGGTGTTCGGCGCGTCTGTTGCGCTCCTGGGCGCGCATGGCGACGAGTTGGTCGCGGCGGGCATTCAGTCCGGCTAGGCGTTCGCGAGCCGGGGCGACGACCTCCTCAAGACGCGGCTGCAGGGCCTGGCCCATGGCCGCCAGCATCCGGGCGTCGACGGCGTCGGTCTTGGCCAGGAAGCCAGCCGCGCGGGCGAAGGCGCGGGCGCGGCTCGGATCTACGCGACTGAAGCCGACGCCGGCGCTTTCCAGGGCGCGTCGCAGGATCCGGTCATAGACGCCGGTGGCCTCGAACACCGCCCGATCGCCAGATGCGGCCAGGCGAAGCGCCAGGACCTGGATCTCCGGCTCGGTGTTGGCCACCCGCTCTGGCCGGCCGATCCGAGGGTCGAAAACGTCAAGAAATCGCTTGGAGATATCGATCCCCACGATGCCAGGGGCTATGTTCATGAGCCTGTCCCTGTGATGCGAGGTCCGTGGCTGCGGCCTCGTGCAACTGTTCAGGTGGATACCAAAGCGGGCGGGAACCCAACCCCGATACGGTCTGCAAGGACCTGGGACCCAACGGTTTCCCGCCCGCACACAGTCTGACACACCTGCAACACACAGGGACCCAGCGGCGCCGTCAGGCGAAATCCATCCGCCGCACGATGCGGGAGCACCTAGTCCGCGACAGGTTCGCGCTCACGCGCGCCGCTGGGTCCCCCGGTTCCGCTTCGCGGCCCGGAGGATGACGAAAGGCGGGGCGGGTTTGTCGGTTGGGGCCGCTTACGCGTTCTTGGTGTCGCGGCCGTCCGGCTCTTTCGCGACGCCCTTGAATGGTCCCGGAGACGATTTCCGCTCCATGAACTGGCCATTGCCTTCGTCGCGCTTCTGCCAGTCGCCGTTCGGCTGCTGGAACTGGGTGCGGCCGCGAACGGCGCCTTCCTCCTTTCGTCATCCTCCGGCAAGCCGCGTCTTCGCGGCGCAGACCGGGGGACCCAGCGGCGCCGTCAGGCGAAATCTTTCCGCCGCACGATGCGGGAACATCTTGTCCGCGACAGGTTCGCGCTCACGCGCGCCGCTGGGTCCCCCGGTTCCGCTTCGCGGCCCGGAGGATGACGAAAGGTGATGGGGCGTGGATGACGAAAGGTGGTGCGTCGTATAGGTTGTGTGAATGCCGACCCATCGCACCTTCATCGCCACCTATATCATGGCCAGCGGGCGCAACGGGACGCTCTATGTCGGCATGACGGCGAACCTGACGGCGCGGGTGTGGAAGCATCGGACCGGCGTCTTCGACGGCTTCGGAAAGGCCTATGGCTGCACCCAACTGGTCTGGTTCGAACAGCACGTCTGGGTGGTGGAGGCCATTCGCCGCGAGAAACGGCTCAAGAAATGGCTGCGGGACTGGAAGCTGCAGCTGATCGAGGCCGCCAACCCCGATTGGCGCGATCTGGCCGAGGGCTGGTATCCGGTCAATGATCCGAACTGGACGCCGCCCGTCGAGGATGAGGATTTCCCCGGTTCCGCTTCGCGGCCCGGAGGATGACGGGGCGGGGTGCAGACTGGTGATGCGGCTTAGAACCCCTCCGTCACGCCGCTTCGCGTCGCGCCTCCTCCCCATTTCATGGGGAGGAGACAGGCAAGGGCCGTCGCACCGTCTCCTCCCCGCCTGCGGGGAGGGGGACCGCCGCGCCGCTTGCGCGGGGGTGGAGGGGCTCTGGACGCCGCACGATGCGGGATCGCCCCCACGCTCGGCATAGGCGAAAGACCCTCTCCCGCTTGCGGGAGAGGTGGCCCGGCGTCCGCGAAGCGGACCAGGGTCGGAGAGGGGAGTGTCGCTTAAGACGAAGGACTTCCCCCATCGTCAGGCGTGTCGCTGCGCGCCACGGCCTGCCACTTCCCCCGCAAGCGGGGGAAGGTCCGCGCTCGTGGTCGAGCGCGCACAATTTCACGCGCGAATCCTCGCCTTATCAAGGCCTTATCTCCGTCAAACCGCCTTCTGCTAACCACCCCCGAAAACCGTGCCATTCTGTCGCCCGCGAAGGGGCAGGACCAGGGGAGGCAGGGCTTATGTTCAGATCGGATTTGGCGCTTTTGGCGCCTTGTCACCCTGTTTTCGTGACAGGCGCCCCTCACTCCTGCGGGATCGGATTGGTCCGGGGGTCCGGGCCGTTGGTGACGACGCGGTCGCGTTCTCCCAGGTCCTTGATCACCTTGACGTCGGCAAAGCCCTGGGCCTCGAACAGGGCCTTGACCTGGGGCCCCTGGTCCCAGCCGATCTCGACGGCGAAGACGCCGCCGGGCTTGAGGATCCGCTTCACCTCGGGGGCCAGGTCGCGATAGGCCTGCAAGCCATCGGGGCCGCCGTCCAGGGCCAGGTGGGGGTCGTGGTCGCGGACCTCGGGGTCCAGGGTCGGGATGTGGTCGGTGGGGATATAGGGGGGGTTGGACACCACCAGGTCGAAGCTCGCGTCGCCGAAGCCCGCGGCCCATTCGGTCCTCAGGAAGGCGGCGCGCTCGTTCAGGTCCAGGTTGGCGGCGTTCTCCTTGGCCACGGCCAGGGCCTCGGTCGAGATGTCGGCGCCCACGCCCTGGGCCGCCGGCCGCTCGGCCAGCAGGGCCAGCAGGATGGCGCCCGAGCCGGTGCCCAGGTCGGCGATGCTGAAGGCCTGGGTCTTGGCGAAGGCCAGCAAGGCGATGTCGAGGATGGTCTCGGTGTCGGGGCGGGGGCTGAGAACGTCGGGGGTGACGTTCAGCATGATCTTCCAGAAGCCCTTCTTGCCGACGATCCTCGACACGGGCTCGCGGCGCAGGCGGCGTTCGACCATGGCCTCGTACTCGGCCTGCTGCTCGGGGGTGACGACCCGGTAGGGGTCGGTCAGGATGTCCATACGGCTGGCGCCGGCGGCGGCTTCCAGCAGCAGGCGGGCGTCGATGGCCGGGCTGTCGATGCGGCCGCCCTTCAGGCGGGCCTGGGCGGCCTTCCACACGGTCAGCAGGGTCGCGGCGCCGTCGGCGGGCTTGGGGGAGAGGGGCTCGGTGGTCATTTCGGGTGATTGGCCCTTCGCGGCCGGGATTTCAAGCACGGCCGGCCGCGGGGCGGGCGGGAACGTCGCAGCCGCTGCGCCGTTCGCCTGCTGATGTTCCGGTTCAAGCCTCCTGTCCGCCCCGCCCGCCACTCGCTGTGGACCTTCGTCGCGGCGGCCCTGGGCGGCCTCGGCGCCGGCGCCGGCGCGGCCCATCTGCTCTATACCCAGGGCCACAAGCTCGGGCTGGAGCTGCGGCCCGAACGCCCCGAACCCCTGCCGCCCAAACCCCCGACGCCCGAGGACTACGAGACGAAGGAGCCGGGCCGAGGCCGTCTCGCCGCCCGGCCCGAGCATATCCCGCGCAAGGGCTGGACCGACATCCTGTGGCGCACGGGGGGCTCCTACTTCGGCGACCGGGTCGGGTTCGTGGCCGGGGGCGTGACCTTCTTCACCCTGCTGTCCCTGTTCCCCCTGCTGGGGACGTTCGTGACCCTGTACGGCCTGTTCGCCGATCCGGCCGACGCCTGGAGCCGGCTTCAGTTCCTGTACGGGGTCATGCCCAGCAGTATCGCCGCCTTCCTGGGCGGGGAGATGGAGCGGCTGGCCGCGAACTCGAACGGCCAGCTGACCTTCACACTGATCTGGACCCTGGCCCTGTCGCTGTGGACCGCCAATGGGGCGGTCAAGGTGCTCTTCTACGGGCTGAACATCGCCTATCACGAGGTCGAGCGCCGCAACATCGTCCGCTACAACCTGCTGTGCCTGGGCTTCACCCTGGGGGCCATTGCGGCCGTCCTGTTCAGCTCGCTGCTGGTGGTCGGGGCGCCCGTGGCGATCCGGTTGTTCGGGCTGGAGGAGGAGTGGGGCCTGCTGGCCCTGCTGCGCTGGCCCCTGCTGCTGGTCGGCTATGTCGCCGCCCTGACCCTGATCTACCGGTTCGGCCCGTGCCGGCAGAAGGCGCGCTGGCGCTGGCTGACGCCGGGGGCGATCTTTGCGGCGGTGGTCAGCCTGACGGTCTCGTTCGTGTTCAGCTGGTACCTGAGCAACTTCGTCCGCACCGACTCCTACGGCCCGCTGGCGGCCATGATGGGCTTTCTGCTGTGGACCTGGCTGTCGGTGCAGGTGATCCTGATGGGGGCCGAGCTGAACGCCGAGATCGAGCATCAGACGGCGATAGACACCACCACCGGCAAGCCCCTGCCCATCGGCGAGCGCGGCGCCCAGGTGGCCGACAGCATCGGCGCCAAGCGCGGCAATCCCTCCGCCCTGGCCTTCACCCAGCGCCACGCCGAGGCGGTCGCCGACCGGCTGATGCGCCGCCGCAACCGCCATCGGCGCGAGCGGGCCGCTAAAGAATGAACCGGCTCAGGTCCACGTCCTTGGTCAGGGCGCTCAGCTTGTCGCGCACCGCCGCCCCGTCGAAGGCCACGGTCTGGCCCGCCAGGTCCGAGGCCTTGAAGCTGGTCTCCTCCAGCACCCGCTCCAGCACGGTCTGAAGCCGCCGGGCGCCGATGTTCTCGACGGCCGAGTTGGCCGCCACCGCCGCGTCGGCCAGGGCCTCTACCGCGTCGTCGGTGAAGGTCAGGGTCACGTCCTCGGTGGCCAGCAGGGCCTGGTTCTGACGGATCAGATTGGCCTCGGGCTCGGTCAGAATCCGCTTGAAGTCGTCCCGCGTCAGGGCCTTCAGCTCGACCCGGATCGGCAGCCGGCCCTGCAACTCGGGCAGCAGGTCCGACGGCTTGGCCACATGGAAGGCGCCCGAGGCTATGAACAGCACATGGTCCGTCTTCACCGGCCCGTATTTGGTCGAGACGGTGGTCCCCTCGATCAGGGGCAGCAGGTCGCGCTGGACCCCCTCGCGCGAGACGTCGGCGCCGGAGGCCCCCTGGCGGGCGGCCACCTTGTCGATCTCGTCCAGGAAGACGATGCCCTCGTTCTCGGCCAGGATCAGCGCCTCCTTGGTCAGGCTGTCCTGATCCAGCAGCTTGTCGCCCTCTTCGGCGATCAGGGGGGCGGTGGCGTCGCGGACGGTCAGCTTGACCGTCTTGGTCCGGCCGCCGCCCATCTTGCCCAGCATCTCCGACAGGTTCAGCAGGCCCACGGCCCCGCCGCCGGGGATGTCCAGCCCCTGGATCGGCGAGGCGGTGTCGGCTAGGGCGATCTCGATCTCCTTGTCGTCCAGCTCGCCGGCCCGCAGCTTCTTGCGGAAACTGTCGCGCGTCGCCGGACCGGCGCCGGGTCCGACCAGGGCGTCCAGGATCCGGTCCTCGGCCGCACCCTCGGCCCGCGCCCGCACCTCGCTGCGGCGGCGGTCGCGCACCATGACCAGGGCGCTCTCGACCAGGTCGCGCATGATCTGGTCCACGTCGCGGCCGACATAGCCGACCTCGGTGAACTTGGTCGCCTCGACCTTGAGGAAGGGCGAACCCGCCAGCCGCGCCAGCCGCCGGGCGATCTCGGTCTTGCCGACGCCGGTCGGGCCGATCATCAGGATATTCTTGGGCGTCACCTCGTCGCGCAGATCCTCGGGCACGCGCTTGCGACGCCAGCGGTTGCGCAGGGCCACGGCCACGGCGCGCTTGGCGTCGTCCTGGCCGACGATATAGCGATCCAGTTCGGAGACGATTTCGCGGGGGGAGAGGTCAGTCATGGAATGCAGATAGGGCGCCGAACGCCCGAGCGGGAGGGGGCGGCGCCGACGGGCCGTTCCAGGGCGGGAATAGACTCAATCCACTGCAAAAAAATGGAGTCTATTTTCGTACAATCTTCGGGGGCGGGCGACGGGGCGCGCCGGCCCGAGCGGGTCGGGACGGGCGAGGGGTTCAGTTGTCAAAGACCGTGCGGACATGATGGCACGGTTTTGAGGCGTGATAGGTTGAGGGGCGGTTGCGGGAGGCAGGGCGTTGAAAAGGCCGGGGTTTGGTTGCGGAATTGGGATAAGAAAGGCGTGATCTCGAGCGCACGACGCGGACTAGGGATTGCCGACAGCCTAAGGCTCATTGTCAATGTCGCGTATGCGCCAGGAGCGGCAATCGGCATCACGCCGCAAACGCGACTTTGTGCGCGGCCCTGAAGCCCGCCTTTGGAAGCGATGACGTCACGCCCGTTTCATGGTCGGTTCCAAAATCATCCTTCATGGGATTGGCCTCCATTCCCTGCCCGGGGGGCAAACCGCAAACCCTCGTGATGTCAACTGTAGACACTCGCAGGACGCGAGTGCTAGCGTAGCGATAAGGCTTACAGGCCAGATTTGTTGTCGTCTTGTTGCGGCATATGAAACAACGTCTCTGCACCTTACGGGGCGCTATGCTCGATTCATGCTATATGGATCGCTGGGAATAGGAGTGCCTGTAAGCCGTCCAACTTTGGGTGGTGGCTTTGTCGACGCTGGATCAGCTCAAATCTGCGAGCACGCTGACGGATTTCGCCGTGCTGCTGAACACGCCGACGAAGTCGCTCATCAACACGCTGTACAAGGTGCCCGAGGCGGCTTGGTATCAGACGTTTCCAATACCGAAAAAGTCGGGCGGCGAGCGGATCATCAACGCCCCCATGGGCAAGATGAAAACCTACCAGCGTGTGCTGGCCAACATCCTCTACGAATGCGATGCCGAGAGCAAAATCGAGGGGCTGCGACCGCTCTCGCACGCTTATCGGAAGGGCCAATCGATCATCACGAATGCGACCGTCCACAAAAATAGGCGCTACGTCCTTAATCTCGACCTAAGCGATTTTTTCCCGACCTTCACGTTCCCTCGAGTCCGCGGGTTCTTCATCAAGGACCAGGCCTTCGAACTGAAGCCTGAGTGCGCGACGATCCTCGCCCAGCTTGCTTGTTTCGAGAATGCGCTTCCGCAGGGCAGTCCATGCTCGCCAATCATTTCCGATTTGATCGCCCGCATCCTTGACCAGCGGCTGGCTAGGTTCGCCAAGCAGCACAAGGTCACGTACTCGCGCTACGCGGATGACATTACGTTCTCAACGAATGCCAAGTCCTTCCCGGAGGCTTTGGCTACAGGCGGATCTTCCCCGGAAGTTCCGTGGGTCCTCGGTCAAGCGCTAATCGACAAGATCGAAGGCTCTGGCTTCGTCATCAACCACGACAAGACGCGCATGCAGGTGAAGGCGTCGCGCCAGATGGTGACAGGCCTAACCGTCAACGAGAAGGTCAATATCTCGCAGCAGTACTGGGGCCGCGTGCGCTCCATGTGCCAGTCGCTATACAAGACAGGCATGTACTACCGGCCATCTACCGACCCTCAAGACCCCGAGTCGATAAAGACGAGCTTGGCCTCGCTTCGCGGGGTCCTAGGCCACGTCTACAACGTCAAAATGAAGTCCCACATCCGGCCAGTGGCCGAGCCTGGGAGCAAGCATAAACCGCCGCTGATCTTCGGACAGAAGACCCACGAGAACTTTCACTTCTACGACTACTTCGTCGCGCCACAGCAGCCGTTGATCGTGACCGAGGGGCACACCGACCCGGTGTACCTTCGCAACGCCATTCGACGCCTAGCCGTCGCCCATCCGGGATTGGGCCAAGTCTCACCCAACGGGTTCACGTACAAGATAAAGTTCTTCAACTACGAAAACACGGTCACAACCTTGCTCCGCATGGGCGGGAGCGATCCCCTAAAGAACCTGGCGATCACATATGCCAAACGGCTTGAACGTTACGACTACAAGCCGATGCTTCATCCCGTCATTTTGCTCTTGGATAATGACTCGGGCCTCGGCTCATTCGCCGGCGCTATCAACGGCAAGTTCGGGAAAGCGCTAAGCCTCAATTCCACGGACCCGTTTTATCACCTGGTCGCGAACCTCTACGTCGTGAAGACCCCGGAGCCGGGCAGCGGGGAGCATTCGTGCATAGAGACGTTGCTGGGGGCCGACTTCCCTAAATTTCTAGCCGGGAAAGTTTTCCCTGGACCAAACGATAGTTTCGACCCGGCGAAGCATATCAAAAAGACCGACTTCGCCCGCAAGGTTGTCGCGAAGAATGCCGCCACCATAAACTGGTCAGGCTATGATCCTTTGCTGGCGCGAATAGACGCCGTGATTGCACATTATCAGGCACCCGTGCTTCCCGCGCCGGCGCCAGCAGCACCGAGTTGATCGCCTCTGGTTAACGCCTCGGGGTTGGCCGTGTGACGGTCCACCAGTGGCTAATCCCGGTCTCGAGCGTGTTCTCGCCGTAGTGGTGAAAGTGCAGACCCGCCACGATAAGTTCGACGAGACGCTTGGTCTGGTGTGCATCGATCTTGACCATGTGCATCTGCCGCAAGATGCCGTTGACCGAAATCCATTGTGGGGGCTCATCGATCCCAAGCTCATTACGAATGTGACGGCCACCGGCATAAAGCAGACCTTCTGAACTTCGCCTTGGAGTCACGGGCGGACAATCGGGCGAAGCTGGGCATGGTCACCACGGGACTGCGTGCGGCCTGCTCGAGCACAGGCGCCGGTCTCGCGGACGCACCCCCTCCGTCACGGCGCTGAAGGAGCGCCGCGCCACCTCCCCCAGAGGGGGAGGAGACGGGCGGGTGGTTGGGCGGCGGCGGCTGGTGTTGTGGCTTAGACGGTCAGCCGCAAAGCCAGGGCGGTCAGGGTGACGGCGAGGACGGGGAGGGTCAGGATCAGGCCGATCTTGATATAATAGACCCAACCGATGCGGACGCCCTTTCGGGCCAGGACGTGCAGCCATAACAGGGTGGCCAGCGAGCCGATGGGGGTCATCTTGGGGGCCAGGTCGCTGGCGATGACATTGGCGTAGATCATGGCCACCCGCACTGGGTCTCCCGCACCGGGCCGCCCGTACTGGGCCTGTCGCAGACGGGGCGTCGATGGCCAGGGCCGTGATTAGGAGAATGGTGACGGCGAAGATCATGAAGATGATCTAGAAGCACGGGTTCGGGCCGGCGTCGGGCGTGCGGCCCCCTGATTTGCAAGCGAGGCCCCCATGGACGTCGTCATCTATCATAATCCCGCCTGCGGGACGTCGCGCAACACCCTGGCCCTGATCCGCCATGTCGGGATCGAGCCCCATGTGGTCGAATATCTGAAGACCCCGCCCAGCCGGGCCCTGGTGGCGCAGTTGGTCGAGCGGATGGGCGGATCGGTGCGCGACATCCTGCGCGAAAAGGGCGCGCCCTATGCCGAGCTGGGCCTGGGCGAGCCCGGCCTGTCGGACGATCAGTTGCTGGATGCGATCGAGGCCCATCCGATCCTGATGAACCGGCCCATCGTCGTGTCGCCCCGGGGCGTGAAGCTGTGCCGGCCGTCCGAGGCGGTGCTGGACCTGCTGCCCGAGGCGGGGCTGAAGCCCTTCGTCAAGGAAGACGGCGAGGTGGTGATCGACGCCGGCGGGCGCCGCGTCGAGGGGTAGCAAAAAGGCGTCCCCCGGATCGGAGGACGCCTTGATGGTTCGGCGATGTCGCCTTGGGTCAGGCCTTCTTGTCGGCCTTTTGGGCGGCCAGCTTGTCCTGGTGGGCCTTCATGCCGATCTGGATCAGTTCGGCGGCCTCGCCGGCGTCGCCCCAGCCCTTGACCGTGACCGACTTGCCCTTCTCCAGATCCTTGTAGCGGGTGAAGAAGTGCTCGATCTGCTCGATCAGGATGGCCGGCAGCTGACGATAGCTGGCGATCTCGGTGTAATAGGGGTTCAGCTTGTCGACCGGCACGGCCAGGATCTTCTCGTCGCCGCCGGCCTCGTCCACCATCTTCAGCACGCCGATGGGGCGCGAGCGGATGACGCAGCCCGGCACGACTGGCGTCGGGTTCAGCACGATGACGTCGCAGGGATCGCCGTCGTCCGACAGGGTGTGCGGGATGAAGCCGTAGTTGCCGGGATAGTACATGGCGGTGTGCAGGAAGCGGTCGACGAACAGGGCGCCCGAGGCCTTGTCCATCTCATACTTCACCGGCAGGCCCCCTTGGGGGATCTCGATGATGACGTTGATGTCCCAGGGGGCGTTCGGGCCGACCGGAATGGCGTCGAGGTTCATGGCGGGTCTTTTGCTGCGACTGCGAATATTGGGCGATGGGTGATAGGCCGCGCGGGCCGTCGGGGCAAGCGCGACGTGAGCCGAAGCTCTTGCGCGACGCCCCCGACTGGGGTCATTTCGCGTCATGACCTGGGTTGATTGGGCCGCGCTGGCGCTCTTCTTTATCTGCTGGCTCGGCTATGCGCCGATCCTGAAATTCGTCGGCCGCTACGGTGGTTCGCTGAACGACGACATGGCTCATGTCCGCCGCATGTGGATGTCGGCCATGACCCATCGCGAGCTGAAACTGGTCGACAGTCAGCTGATGGGGCATTCGATCAATTCCGCCTCCTTCTTCGCCTCGACCAATCTGCTGCTGATCGCAGCGGTGGGGGGGATATTGTTCGGCGGCGAAAGCAAGCTGGAAGGCTTCGCCGCCGTCGGGGCGGAAAATGTGCCCATCCAGATCCTGGAGGCCAAACTGGCTCTGGTGTTGATCTGTCTGGCGCGCGGGTTTCTGGATTTCATCTGGGCCCTGCGTCAGATGAACTACACCCTCGCCCTGATCGGTGCGGCCCCCGAACTGCACCACAAGACCGACCGCGAGGCCTTCGGCGATGCGGCGGCTGAGTTGCTGAACCCGGCGCTGAGCGCGTTCAGCCAAGGCGTGCGCGGCTATTATTTCGCCCTGGCGGCGGCGGCCTGGCTGTTCGGGCCTCTGTGGCTGGCCCTGGGCGTGGCCTCGTCCTTCGGCCTGCTGATCTATCGCCAGGAGGCCTCGCCCGCCGCCCGCGCCATCCGCAACGCGCGTCGCCTGCTGGGTGAATGACGGTCATTTTGCGTTTGCGGTAGGCGTGAATGATTGGAGACCTCGCCAATGCGGCGAATTGCGGCGAAAGGCGCCGCAATTGCGTAACAACCCGTGACCTGAAAACCGCTGTCTGCGCTTGACCGATTGTGCATCGCAACCTAGATTGACCTTCGACGCCTTCGGGCGTCTTGCCCTTCCTGGGCGTTTCCTCCCTATAGACTTTATATGCCGCGCCTCCGGGCGCGGCTTTTTTTTGACTTGTCGCCGATCAGTCAGGTGGGGGCGCCGTCCGCCCAATCCTCGGCGCAAAGCGCAGTGATGACGCGGTTCAACGCCTTTGTCGTCGCGCCATGGGCGGCGTTGGGCGTCTGGCGCGCCTCATCCAGATACAGGCTGCGGCTCAGTTCGATCTGGATCGCCTCATAGCCCTCGTCGGGTCGGCCCCAGACCTGGGTGGACCAGCCCCCCGCATAGGGATGGTTCAGCGCCACCCGCCAGCCCATTGCCTCGAACAGATCGCGCAGCCGCCGCGTCAGTCGCGTGCTGCAAGACGACCCATGCCGGTCGCCCAGCACCACCTCCGCCCCCACCGCCCGCGCGGGCATGGAATGCCAGTCGATCAGAACCGCCCGGCCGCAGCGGGCGTGGGTCCGGGCCATCAGATCCGCCAGGGCGGCGTGATAGGGGGCGTGGGCCGCACGGATGCGCGCGTCGGCCTCCGCTCGCGACAGTCGTCGGTCGTAAAGGGCCAGGCCGTCGCCGGTCAGGCGCGGGATCAGACCATATCCGGCCCGGGTCTTGGCCCCGACAGGTCCCTCGACGTCGTCGATCAGGCCGGGATCCAACTCGGCGGGGTCGCGGTTCAGATCCAGATAGGCCCGGCCGATCCGCGCCTCGATCAGAGGCGCGCCATGGTCTGGCCCTGCCCGCACCAGCGCTCCGACTAGGGCGTCCTCGGCGCTCCTGAGGCTGGAACGGGACAGGCCGGCGACGGCGCCCATATCGTCGGGATAGGTCTGGCCTGAATGGGGGGAGGCGAAGACCAGGGCCGTCTGCGGCGCCGTCTCGGGCGGCAGAGTGATCGCGAAACTGGCCCCGTCCATACTCATACGCACCGCATAGCGCGTTTCGTTGTGGAAGGAAGGCGGCCGCGCGTGGAATTTCATCGCCGGTTTACGCTTGGCGGCCTAGGCTGGGCGTCTGATTAGAACGGGCACTTCTCGAATGGCGCGCATACTTTTGGCCGAAGACGACAGTTCGCTTCGCGGTTTCCTGACCCGGGCGCTGGAGCGGGCCGGGCATCAGGTGATCGACTGTGAGAACGGCGACGACGCCATCGACGCCCTGGAGCACGGCCCTTACGACCTGCTGCTGACCGACATCGTCATGCCCGGCGCCGACGGGATCGAGGTGGCGCGCGTCGCCGCCGCCCGCCAACCCGGCCTGCGCATCATGTTCATCACCGGCTTCGCCGCCGTCGCCCTGACCGCCGCCCAGGCCTCGCCCCAGGCCAAGGTCCTGTCCAAGCCTGTGCACCTGCGCGACCTGGTCAATGAGGTCGAGCGGATGGTCGCGGCCTGACGCGGGGTTTCAAGGCGGCTGAACGGCGGGCTTAACGGCGTTCGGCCAAAAATCGCATTCTCGCCGTGAAATCGGCTTGATGCCGTCCGGGCGTGCCGCTATACGACCGCTCTTCCCGCTCCGGAGTGATTTTTCGGAGCCCTACGGCGGATGCGTAGCTCAGCGGGAGAGCACCTCGTTGACATCGAGGGGGTCACAGGTTCAATCCCTGTCGCGTCCACCATTTCTTCCCAAGACATTCAAAGTCGCTCCCAAGACGTTCCAAGCGTCGAAGGTCGCCGCATCGCGCGCGCGAAGGCTTCCGTTGTGGCGCGCCTTCTTCACGTCTGGCGGTCGTACAGCGAGGCGTCAGGCCTCCGGCTGTTTCGTCATTCTCAACAGAGAGAGATCATAGCCGAGGTCGCGCGCCCGGCTCAGGATCGTGTCGCGGACCTGGCTCGACGGGGCGGGCGTTCGCGAGAGCAGCCAGAGGTAACGGCCTGAAGGCTCGCCGACGATGGACCAGGAGTAGTCCTCGGCATGATCCAGCACCCAGTAGTTCCCAAAATAGAAGGGGCCGAAGAAGGAGACCTTCAGCTTGGCGTTCACGCCGCTGTCGATAACCTTGGCCTTGCCCTCTATCGAGCGAAGCGCGCCGTCCACCTCATCCTGACGGCAGGTGTTGAGGACGCTGATCAACCCGTCCGGACGGAGGCCGTAAGTCGCCGTGCTGGCTTCGCATCCGCGCTGGAAGCCGGCCTCATAGCGCGCGATCTCATACCAGCGCCCCGCATATCGGGTCAGGTCCACGGCTTTGGCCGGTTCGGGAACGGCTGTATTGCCCACGGGGCCGGACTGCAGGCTGACGCATGCGGACAGAGCGAAGACGGCGCCGACGCCCATCAGGGCCGCGAGGATATGTTTTGTCATAGGCGGCAAACGTCCGGGCCGGGTCGTCGTTCCTGGTGGGCGACGCTTTGATGGGGGAGGGCCGGCTTGGGAAGCGCGGTCGTCCATCGGCGGTTTTCGAGAATCTTTCACAAAGGTTCAGAATCTGGTTGCGGCGGAAAAGGGTGGCCCGTATAGGACCGCCTCGCTCGGAAACGGGCCGGCCCTGAGGGCTTCGGAGCTTCGGTTTCGAGGGTTTTGAGGGGAAGAAAGAGTTGAGAAACTTCTTGCTTTCCTGGGTTGGTTTCAATAGGTTCCGCGCTCCGATCGAATCGCCGAACGGTTAAGGGGAAAGCCTCTGCGTTTTCCTCCGGTGATTTTTTGTGGTTTTGAGGCTTCGGTCTTGGTTCTGCGAAATCTCTGAAAAGAGCGGTTGACACGAGGTTCGCGGTTCTCTAAATCGCCGCCTCCGCCGACGACGAGGCGCTAAACAAGTCGGGCCGCTGAGGCGGTTCTAGGTCTTTGACATTGTTGATATGGAAAGAGAAACGCAGGCGGCGGTGTTCTAGCGATGACCATCTGGTCATTATACGACACTGACTATCTGCGGTCTTTTTGAAAAGATACCATGCGTCGGTCTTCGGATCGATGAATGGGAACTCGTCAATAAAATACGTAGAACTAATGCCAAGACGTCCTTCGGGATGTTCTTAAGCTTAGGTCAGAAGTCAACTCAACCTGAGAGTTTGATCCTGGCTCAGAGCGAACGCTGGCGGCAGGCCTAACACATGCAAGTCGAACGAACTCTTCGGAGTTAGTGGCGGACGGGTGAGTAACACGTGGGAACGTGCCTTTTGGTTCGGAATAACTCAGGGAAACTTGTGCTAATACCGAATGTGCCCTTCGGGGGAAAGATTTATCGCCATTAGAGCGGCCCGCGTCTGATTAGCTAGTTGGTGAGGTAAAGGCTCACCAAGGCGACGATCAGTAGCTGGTCTGAGAGGATGATCAGCCACATTGGGACTGAGACACGGCCCAAACTCCTACGGGAGGCAGCAGTGGGGAATCTTGCGCAATGGGCGAAAGCCTGACGCAGCCATGCCGCGTGAATGATGAAGGTCTTAGGATTGTAAAATTCTTTCACCGGGGACGATAATGACGGTACCCGGAGAAGAAGCCCCGGCTAACTTCGTGCCAGCAGCCGCGGTAATACGAAGGGGGCTAGCGTTGCTCGGAATTACTGGGCGTAAAGGGAGCGTAGGCGGACATTTAAGTCAGGGGTGAAATCCCGGGGCTCAACCTCGGAATTGCCTTTGATACTGGGTGTCTTGAGTATGAGAGAGGTATGTGGAACTCCGAGTGTAGAGGTGAAATTCGTAGATATTCGGAAGAACACCAGTGGCGAAGGCGACATACTGGCTCATTACTGACGCTGAGGCTCGAAAGCGTGGGGAGCAAACAGGATTAGATACCCTGGTAGTCCACGCCGTAAACGATGATTGCTAGTTGTCGGGATGCATGCATTTCGGTGACGCAGCTAACGCATTAAGCAATCCGCCTGGGGAGTACGGTCGCAAGATTAAAACTCAAAGGAATTGACGGGGGCCCGCACAAGCGGTGGAGCATGTGGTTTAATTCGAAGCAACGCGCAGAACCTTACCACCTTTTGACATGCCTGGACCGCCAGAGAGATCTGGCTTTCCCTTCGGGGACTAGGACACAGGTGCTGCATGGCTGTCGTCAGCTCGTGTCGTGAGATGTTGGGTTAAGTCCCGCAACGAGCGCAACCCTCGCCATTAGTTGCCATCATTTAGTTGGGAACTCTAATGGGACTGCCGGTGCTAAGCCGGAGGAAGGTGGGGATGACGTCAAGTCCTCATGGCCCTTACAGGGTGGGCTACACACGTGCTACAATGGCGACTACAGAGGGTTAATCCTTAAAAGTCGTCTCAGTTCGGATTGTCCTCTGCAACTCGAGGGCATGAAGTTGGAATCGCTAGTAATCGCGGATCAGCATGCCGCGGTGAATACGTTCCCGGGCCTTGTACACACCGCCCGTCACACCATGGGAGTTGGTTCTACCCGAAGGCGCTGCGCTGACCGCAAGGGGGCAGGCGACCACGGTAGGGTCAGCGACTGGGGTGAAGTCGTAACAAGGTAGCCGTAGGGGAACCTGCGGCTGGATCACCTCCTTTCTAAGGATGCTTCTCCAGGCCGTCTCTCACGAGGCTGTCTATTGAGGCTCCAATAAACTGCGGAATGCCGCCGTCTCCGTTTCTCTTTCCACTTTCGTCATCGACGCATCGACCATTCGGGTTGATGTATTGGTGACGCGATCGCGAGCCTGGGTTCCCAATCTTTCTTGAAAGTTTGGCCCGGCTGTCGCTGCCATAGGCCCGTAGCTCAGGTGGTTAGAGCGTACGCCTGATAAGCGTAAGGTCGGCAGTTCGAGTCTGCCCGGGCCTACCAGGACTTCTGGTTCGCTGGGGGTTCTCAGCCTCAAGACGGCATCGCCGACAGCTCTCCTGGGCTTCGCACTGTTCCTGGTTGGAACGGGGCCATAGCTCAGTTGGTAGAGCGCCTGCTTTGCAAGCAGGATGTCGTCGGTTCGACTCCGTCTGGCTCCACCAGGACCTTGTGATCGCATTCGAGTTTGCCGTTGGCCGTAAGGCGGGCGTGCATTGAAATCGTGAAGGAAGAACGTGACCGGCTCCCCTGAGCTTGTAGGTCTTGTTCGAGAAGAAGACATTGTCTGACAAATATCAGGCTTGGTCCCCCGGCAACTTTCCAGTCGGGCGGAATAAACCAAGCATGAGTTTTGCTGAGAAACGATCAAACGTTGAAGGGCTTCTGACGGATGCCTTGGCGTAGAGAGGCGATGAAGGACGTGGCAAGCTGCGATAAGAACCGGGGAGGCGCTAGCACCCTTTGATCCGGTTATTTCCGAATGGGGAAACCCACCTTTACAGTCTTCCAACTCTGTTTCTTCGGAAACAGCGATTGGCGGATTGTTTAAAGGTATAATGAGCTGAATACATAGGCTTCATTAAGCGAACCCGGGGAACTGAAACATCTCAGTACCCGGAGGAAAGGACATCAACCGAGACTCCCGTAGTAGTGGCGAGCGAACCGGGACCAGGCCAGTGCTCTTGTGAAATAAAGACGAACGATCTGGAAAGGTCGGCCATAGTGGGTGAAAGCCCCGTAGTCATCAAACAGCAAGAGACTCGAGTAGGGCGGGACACGTGAAATCCTGTCTGAACATGGGGGGACCACCCTCCAAGCCTAAGTACTCCTCTACGACCGATAGTGAACAAGTACCGTGAGGGAAAGGTGAAAAGCACCCCGACAAGGGGAGTGAAACAGATCCTGAAATCGGAAGCCTACAAGCAGTCGGAGCCCCCAAGCGGGGTGACGGCGTACCTTTTGTATAATGGGTCAGCGACTTCATGTGTCGAGCAAGCTTAAGCCGTTAGGTGTAGGCGCAGCGAAAGCGAGTCTGAATAGGGCGCTAAGTTCGACGTATGACGACCCGAAACCAGGTGATCTATCCATGAGCAGGTTGAAGGTTGGGTAACACCAACTGGAGGACCGAACCCGTGAATGTTGAAAAATTCTGGGATGACTTGTGGATAGGGGTGAAAGGCCAATCAAACCTGGACATAGCTGGTTCTCCGCGAAATCTATTTAGGTAGAGCGTCCGACGAATTCCTTGGGGGGTAGAGCACTGGATGGTTGCGGGCTGCGCGAGCGGTACCAATACTAACCAAACTCCGAATACCCAAGAGAACTATCGGGCAGACACACGGCGGGTGCTAACGTCCGTCGTGAAAAGGGAAACAACCCTAACCATCATCTAAGGCCCCCAAGTCACGGCTAAGTGGGAAACGATGTGGGATTGCTTTGACAATCAGGAGGTTGGCTTAGAAGCAGCCATCCTTTAAAGAAAGCGTAACAGCTCACTGATCAAGCGATCCTGCGCGGAAAATGTAACGGGGCTCAAGCCGTGCGCCGAAGATATGGGTTTGCAGTTTACTGCAAGCGGTAGCGGAGCGTTCCGTAGGCCGGTGAAGGTCAGGCGTGAGCCTGGCTGGAGGTATCGGAAGTGAGAATGCTGACATGAGTAACGATAGGAGTGTGAGAGACACTCCCGCCGAAAGACCAAGGGTTCCTGCGTAAAGCTAATCTGCGCAGGGTTAGTCGGCCCCTAAGGCGAGGCTGAAAAGCGTAGTCGATGGGAAGCAGGTAAATATTCCTGCACCAGCTGGAAGTGACGGATGGCTTAACTCGTACCCACTTATTGGATTGTGTGTGCGGGGGCGTTGTCCCAGGAAATAACTCCAGCAGAGACCGTACCCGAAACCGACACAGGTGGTCAGGTAGAGCATACCAAGGCGTTTGAGAGAACTATGCTGAAGGAACTCGGCAAATTGCACGCGTAACTTCGGAATAAGCGTGACTCACCCTGGGCAACCAGGACTGAGTGGCACAAGCCAGGGGGTAGCGACTGTTTAGCAAAAACACAGGGCTCTGCGAAGCAGCAATGCGACGTATAGGGTCTGACGCCTGCCCGGTGCCTGAAGGTTAAAGGGAGTTGTGAAAGCGACGAACTGAAGCCCAGGTAAACGGCGGCCGTAACTATAACGGTCCTAAGGTAGCGAAATTCCTTGTCGGGTAAGTTCCGACCTGCACGAATGGCGTAACGACTTCCCCACTGTCTCCAGCATAGGCTCAGTGAAATTGAATTCCCCGTGAAGATGCGGGGTTCCCGCGGTCAGACGGAAAGACCCTATGAACCTTTACTATAGCTTCGCCTTGGCGTTAGCGACCGTATGTGTAGGATAGGTGGGAGACTATGAAACCGGGGCGCCAGCTCTGGTGGAGTCGTCCTTGAAATACCACCCTTACTGTCGTTGACGTCTAACCGAGGGCCGTTATCCGGTCCCGGGACATGGCGTGGTGGGTAGTTTGACTGGGGCGGTCGCCTCCTAAAGTGTAACGGAGGCGCGCGATGGTGAGCTCAGAGCGGTCGGAAATCGCTCGTCGAGTGCAATGGCATAAGCTCGCCTGACTGCGAGACTGACAAGTCGAGCAGAGACGAAAGTCGGCCATAGTGATCCGGTGGTCCCGAGTGGAAGGGCCATCGCTCAACGGATAAAAGGTACTCTAGGGATAACAGGCTGATTTTGCCCAAGAGTCCATATCGACGGCAAAGTTTGGCACCTCGATGTCGGCTCATCACATCCTGGGGCTGGAGCAGGTCCCAAGGGTATGGCTGTTCGCCATTTAAAGTGGTACGTGAGCTGGGTTCAGAACGTCGTGAGACAGTTTGGTCCCTATCTGCCGTGGGTGTTCGAAGCTTGAGAGGATCTGTCCCTAGTACGAGAGGACCGGGATGGACATACCTCTGGTGTACCTGTCATGGCGCCAGCTGTGCAGCAGGGTAGCTAAGTATGGAATAGATAACCGCTGAAAGCATCTAAGCGGGAAACTAACCTCAAAACAAGGCTTCGCTGAGGATCGTGGAAGACTACCACGTTGATAGGCCAGGTGTGGAAGTGGGGCGACCCATGAAGCTTACTGGTACTAATAATCCGATCGGTTTGATCGTTTCTCAGCAAAACTCATTCGATGATTGCTCCTTGACCGAAGCAATCTCAGACAATGTCTTCTCATCATCCGCTGTCCGCCTTGTTGACCTGGTGGCTATGTCGGAGGTTCCACACCCGATCCCATTCCGAACTCGGTCGTTAAGCCCTCCAGAGCCAATGGTACTTCGTCTCAAGGCGCGGGAGAGTAGGTCGCCGCCGGGTCTACAAGGCGGACAGCCGATGATGAAATCTAATCACCGCAAATGCGGTCTTCTCGAAACGTTCTTCCTCACGAAACTACCGTTTGCCGCGGGATGGAGCAGCCCGGTAGCTCGTCAGGCTCATAACCTGAAGGTCGTAGGTTCAAATCCTACTCCCGCACCCAAGATTAACGACACCCCCGGCGCGAAAGCGACGGGGGTGTCGTCGTTCACGGGCCTGTTCGCGGCTCGTTGAGCCGTATCCCTATCGCCACCGCCAAGTGGAACGATGTCGATCCCCAAGCCTGGCTGGCCGGCGGCGCCGTTCAATGAGCACCGGGCTCCCAGAGGCGGAAAAAGGGATACATCACCGCCACCTGTGAGCGGTTCATCGCCGAGGTGTTGAAGCCCCGATTCCTGCCGGTCGTGCGTCCGACAGAGTTCAACTGCCCGGTCGACATTCTGGGTAGATGGCACGGGGGGCGCTACCGCTTCATCCAGCGGTACCGATCAGGCTTCACGGACAATCCTGGCGAAGAGTTCGATGCACCGTTCGTCCGCCTGGACTGGGTCGCCACTGACCGCTTCAACATCCAGTGGCATCGCCACACTGGAGCCTGGCGCTGCCTACATCGCAGCAAGACCCTCGCCCAGGCCCTCAAGCTGATCGAGACTGACGGCATCCTCCATCCAAACTGACCTGCCGCCAGCCGCTGTTCTGTCCGGAGGGGTATGGAAGGGGCGGGGCGGCATCGTGCCTCACCGGATGGTCAGCGCATCCGACTCGCACGCCCCACCCCGCCCGTGCGGCGGAGGGGGCTTCAGACAAGGCCGCAGGTTACGACGCCGGGAAGAGCGGGCCAGCCCCTACTTCAGCGAGCCGCTGTTCAGGTTCAGATCGCCGGCCTCGATCACCTCGAGGTTCGGGTGTTTGGCGCGCAGGGCGTCGAGGAACAGCGCGCCGTCGCCGACGATCACCAAGCTGGCGCGGTTGACCGGCAGGTGTTCGGCGAAGGCGGCTTGAACCTGGTCCGGGGTGACGGCGCGGACGCGGCCGGCGTAGTCGGCCAGATCGCTCATCGGCAGGTCGTAGAGGGCCAGGTTGGCGACCAGGGCGCCCAGGCCGTCGACCGTCTCCAGCGAACGGCCGAAGCCGCCGATCAGGGTGGCGCGGCGCGGGGCCAGGTCGTCCTGGGTCGGGGTCTCGGTTCCCATCTTGGCGATCTCGGCCAGGATCAGATCGGCGACCTCGTCGGCGGTCTCGTTCTTGGTCTGGGTCGAGGCGGTGAAGAGCCCGGCGTCGGCGCGGACGCCCAGCGAGGATCCGGCGCCGTAGGACAGGCCGCGCTTGATGCGAATTTCCTGGTTCAGCCGCGACGAGAAGCCGCCGCCCAGCAGGGTGTTGCCCACCGTCAGCGGGAAATAGTCGGCGTCGGTGCGCGAGACGCCGCGGATGGCGGCGACGACGGCGGCCTGGCCGGCGCCGGGCTGGTTCACCACGACGATGCGCGGAGCCAGGGCCTGGCCGGCGGGATTGGCGGTGGCGGCGGGCGCAGTTCCGGCCGGGCGCCAGTCGCCGAACGCCTGTTGCGCCAGGGCGCGGGCGGCGGCGGGGGCGATGTCGCCGGAGAAGACCAGGGTGGCGTCCGACGGGCGATAGCGGGCGGCGTGGAAGGCGGCGACGTCGGCCGGGGTGATGGCCGGCACGGTCTGCTGCGTCAGGGTGGCGCCATAGGGGGCGTCGCCATAGACGACGCGGCCCACGGTCATGCTGGCGATGGAGCCCGGTTGGCTGAGGGCGACGCGCAGGCCGTCCAGGGCCTGGGCCTGCTGACGCTCCAGCTCTTCGGCGGCGAAGACCGGGTTCTTCACCAGATCGGCCATCAGGGCGACCGTGGCCGGGAAGGCGTTGGCCGGGGCGTTGGCGTAGACATTGGTGAAGTCCACCCCGGCGCCGGCGCCGATGGAGGCGCCCAACTGTTCGATCTCGGTCGCGATCTCGGGCGCCGACTTGGTCTTGGTGCCCTGGGTCAGCAGGGCGGCGGTCATCGACGCGATCCCGGCCTTGCCGGAGGGATCGTCGGACGAACCGGCGTCGAAGCTGAGACGGGCCGAGACCAGCGGCAGGCCGTCGGTCGGGGCGACCAGGACGCGCAGGCCATTGTCCAGCCGGAAATCGGCGACGGCGGGGGTGGCCGGGGCCACTTCCGCGCCGGGCTGGGGCAGAGGCGCGCGCTCGGCCTCGGGCAGCAGGACGGCGGGAGTTCCGGCCTGCGCCAGGTCGGCGACCTTGACCGGCGCATCCACGTTCATCTTCTGCACCGAGGGCGGGTTCTGCTCGCCGGCGGCCAGGTAGCGGATCGTCGACTGGCGCTGGGGCGTCAGATATCTGCGGGCCACGCGCTGGACGTCGGCGACGGTGACGGCCTGGATCTGGGCGATCTCGCGGTCGGCGGCGGCGGCGTCGCCGGTGTTGATCAGAGCGAAGCCGAGCGCCACGGCGCGGTCGTCGACCGTCTCACGATTGCGCAGGGTGTTCGCGACGATCTCGTTCTTGGCCTCGGTCAGTTCGGCGGCGGTGACGGGGGCGTCGCGCAGCTTGGCGACCTCGGCGTTCAGGGCGGCGATGCCTTCTTCGGCCGTATGCCCCTGGGCCATGATGGCCAGGGCGGTCAGATTGCCGGCCTGCTGAGCGAAGTCGGGCGTCGAGCCGATCTGGGCGGCGATCTGCTGATCATAGACCAGCGAACGATACAGGCGGCTGCTCTCGCCGGTCGACAGTATGCCGTCCAGCACAGTCAGGGCGGCGCGGTCGGCGTCGGCGTATTTGACCGTCGGCCAGCCGACCACGACGGCGGGCAGGGGGACGTTCGGCGCATAATAGGTGGCTTCGCGCGGACCGGCGGGCTCGGGCTCGACGACATTATTGGCCGGGAGCGGCGTCGTCGGGTTCTTCAGCGGTGTGAAATACTGGTCGATCCAGCGGTCCAGTTGGGCCTGGTCGAAATTGCCCGCCACGATCAGATAGGCGTTGTCGGGCCGGTAGTAGGTGGCGTGGAAACGCAGCACATCGTCGAGGGACGAGGCCTCAAGTTCTTCGATCGAGCCGATGCCGGCGCGGCGATAGGGGCTCTCCTGATACAGGGTCTCGGGCACGAACAGGCCGAACAGGCGGCCGTAGGGGTTGGCGAGGATCCGCTGGCGGTATTCTTCCTTCACCACGTCGCGCTCGGCGACGAAGGTCGGCGCGTCCACGACCAGCGAACCCATCCGCTCGGCCTCCGCGAACAGCATCCGCTGCAGGTGGTTGGCGGGGACGGTCTCGAAATAGGCGGTGGTGTCGTCGGCGGTGAAGGCGTTGTTCGACCCGCCCACGTCCTCGGTCAGACGGTCGAAGGTCTCGGGCGGCAGGTTCTTGGTCGCCTTGAACATCAGGTGTTCGAACAGGTGGGCGAAGCCCGAGCGGCCGGCCGGATCGTCCTTGGACCCGACCTTGTACCAGACCTGGACCGTCACGTTCGAGGTGTCGGCGTCGCGGGCCGTATAGACCTCAAGCCCGTTGGGCAGCACACGCCGGGCGAAGCCCAGCGGCGGCACCTCCACGCCCTGAGGCGCCTGGGCGGCGACGGGTGCGGGGGCCAGGGCGGCGAAGGCGGGCGCGGCGAGGCCCAGCAGCAGGGCCGAAGCGGCGACGGTGACGGTCAGGCGAATTTTCATCAGGGGTCTCCCAGGCCCGGAACGCCGGGGCGGAAGCGACCGTACCAGCGTCCGCCCGCCGTGCACCTTACAGAGCTGTAATGATGGCCGGTGCGGCGCGGAAAGACGGCGGGTCGTCGGCCGGCGTCCTCAAAGATGTCAAAAATGTATCTAAATGCAGTATTGCAATGTAAAATATTACTATTTGGCAATAGCAAGTATTGATTATTGCAACTTAGATAAAAAGATTGCGGCAATTGGGTGACATGCATGTTGGAAATTTAATTATAGAGATGTTTGTGGGTTGGTGGGGCGTAAATTATCGCCACAAGATCCTCCATGCTGCCTCCGCAGCCGCGGCATATGGGTCAGGCTGACCCATTTACTCAACTGGAGGGATATTGAGTTGAACATTCGCAGTATACGACGGACTCTGCTGTCAGGCACGATTATCAGCAGCCTGACCGTCGCCGCCGGGATTGTGGCGCCGGTTCTGGTCGCGCCGACGCCGGCCATGGCCCAGGACATCTCCTCCGGCACACTGACGGGTTCGGTCGTCGGCGAGGGCGGGGCTCCGGTCGCCGGCGCCACGGTTGAGATCCAGTCCACGGAACAGGGCTTCAGTCGCTCGGCGACGACGGGCGCTGAGGGTGACTTCCGCGCTGCTCTGCTGCCGATCGGCCGCTATACGGTCACCATCACGGCGCCCGGCTACGCCCCGGTGGCCCAGTCGGTTCAGATCGCCCTTGGCGGCACCTCCTCATATAATTTCAGTCTGACCGAAGGCGCCGCCGACACTGTGGGTGAGATCGTGGTGACGGCGGCGCGCCGGAACCTGGACTTCAACGAAACCACCACAGGCTTGACGGTCGACGTGCAGGACCTGGTCAAGACCACGCCGGTCGGTCGCAGCATCGCCTCGATAATCCTGCTGGCGCCGGGGACGGTGCCGGGCGACAGCACCTTCGGCGATGTGCCGTCCATCGGCGGTTCGTCGGTGGCCGAGAACGCCTATTACGTCAACGGCCTGAACATCACCAACTTCGACACCTATATCGGCGGCTCCACCGTGCCGTTCGACTTCTATCGGTCGGTTGAGGTCAAGACCGGCGGCTATGCGGCCGAGTACGGTCGCGCCACAGGCGGCATCGTCAACGCCGTGACCAAGTCGGGTTCGAACGACTTCTACATGGCTCTGCACGGCAACTATGCGCCCGACAGCCTACGGTCCCAGTCGCCCGACACCTATTCCGCCGCCAATTCGCTGTACGAGGCCGATTCAAGCTCCACGACGGTTGAGTTGGGCGGCCCGATCATCAAGGATCGGCTGTTCTTCTATGGTCTGACCGAGTTCCGCGACACCGAGAGCACGTCTTACAGCATCACCAGCAACAATAAGACGATCAGTAAATCGGATGATCCCTTCTACGGGGTCAAGATCGATGGCTATGTCACGGATGACCACCATCTGGAATTCACTTGGTTTGACACGACGCGGGAGACCAATTCCGATATCTATGCGTGGGATAGCGCAACCGGCGTGGTCGGCGGTCAGACAGACACATCTTACTCCAAGACCGGCGGTGAGAGTTACGTTGCGCGCTATACAGGCACCTTAACCGACTGGCTGACGATTTCCGCGGCCTATGGTAAGAATCAGGAAAGTCAGCCATCGAAAACCGGCTCTACGACGGATTCGTATGCGTATGATTATCGCGATGATCCATCGACAACAGAATCCGATTACATTGGTCTTGTGTCTGATCAAACGAGCTCGACATATACATCAATTCGCAATACTGAGCGTGAGTTCTGGAGGTTTGATGCGGATCTCTATTTCGATTTCTTCGGCAAGCACCATGTTCGGGCAGGCGTCGATCACGAAAACCTGACGCTGGAGCGTACGACAGCAACGAACGGGGATCAATACTACAGGTACTATACGGCTACGGCCGCTTCGGCTTATGTTAAGAACGGCAGTATCGCAGCCGGAGATACCTATGTTCGGGTCACCGCTTACAACGCTAGCGGCAAGTTTGAAAACCAGAACGAAGCCTATTATCTACAGGACTCGTGGGACGTGAACGACCAACTGACGCTGAATCTCGGCGTCCGGCTCGACAAGTTCGATCTGAATAGCGGGACGGGCGATACGATCGTGTCGTTCGATAACGAGATCGGGCCGCGTCTGGGCTTCACCTTCGACCCGCTTAACGACGGACGTAGCCGCTTCTTCGGCTCCTATGGGCGTTATTATCTGCCTGTCGCGTCAAATACGGCCTTCCGCATGTCTTCGGCGGAACTGTACTTCAGCGAGTATTTCACAGTCGATCAGTCCACGCCCTATGATGAGAACGGCCTGCCGAACCTCGGCACACAGATCGTCAACTACTCGGGCGCGGTTTCATGTCCTTCGGGCGGGATCGGTACGGCCGGCGTCTTAGGCTGCGGCGTGTCGGCGGACGGTTCAATACCCTCGACCGAGTCGCTGGTGGCCAAGAATCTGGAATCGACCGCCGAGGACGAGTTCCAGTTCGGCTATGAACGCAAGATCGGCGATCTCTGGACCGTCGGGGCCAACTACACCTATCGCAACCTGGCTCGGAGCGCCGAAGACGTCGCGGTCGATGCGGCCGTCCTGAACTATTGCGAAGAGCAGGGCATCTCGGGCTGCGGCAGCATCTGGTCGGGCTTCCACCAGTATGTGGTCGTCAACCCGGGCTCGTCGGCGACCATCACTCTGTCGGACGCCTTGCCGGGTGAGACCGATGTTCGGACCGTAACCTTCTCGGCCGAGGAACTGGGCTATCCGGAGGCCAAGCGGATCTATCAGGCGTTGGAACTGACGTTTGAGCGCGCCTTCGACGGGGTTTGGGGGCTGCGCGGCTCCTATGTTCTGTCCAAGAGCGAGGGCAATACCGAGGGTTATGTGAAGTCGGACAACGGCCAGTCCGACGCCGGCATCACCCAGGACTTCGACCAACCGGGGCTGACCGACGGTTCCTATGGTCTGCTGCCAAACCACCGGGCACATGTGTTCAAGCTGTTCGGCTCCTATCAGGCCCTGCGTGACCTGTCGGTCGGCGGTAATCTGACCGTGGCCTCGCCGCGTCACTACGGCTGTATCGGCTACTATCCTGACGAGAACAACTTCGCCTATGACTATGGGGCCGCGTCCTACTACTGCGACAGTGAGGCTACGCCGCGCGGTTCTCAAATGACCTCGGACTGGCAGACGACCTTTGACGTCTCGCTGCGTTACACGGTGCCGGTCAGCATTCCGGGCGATCTGGTCTTGCGGGCTGACATCTTCAATCTGTTCGACGCTGACGCCGTCACTGATCTCAATGAGTTCGGTGATCAGAGCGGGTACGATCCCAACAACACGGACGACAACAACCCCTACTACGGTCAGGCGACCAGCTATCAGTCGCCGCGCTATGTTCGCATCGGCTTCGACTGGACCTTCTGAGCCTCGGCTGAGAAGACAAGACTGAAGGAGGGCGGCGGGCCAGTCTCGCCGCCCTTTTTCGTGGGCGCTTCCAGAACGGCGCTTCGAATCTGGGCCTCAGCTCAGCGCCCGAACACCTCGACCCCGATCTCGCCCCCGGGGGTCAGCCAGGCGCGTTTCATGCCCTGGCTGTTGAAGGGGCAGGCGATGTTTCCGGCGGCGTCCAGGGCGATCATTCCGCCGTCGCCGCCCCCCCCTTCTCCGTCAAGGCCGCCGATCTGGTCGATGACGGCCTGGGTGGCGGCGGTCAGGGTCTGGCCGGCGGCGACGCGCCAGGCGACCTGGGCGGCGGCGGCGACGCGGATGAAATATTCGCCCTGGCCGGTGCAGGAGGCGGCGGCATGGCCGTCGGCCCAGGTTCCGGCGGCGGGGATGGGGGTGTCGCCGACGCGACCCGGCATCTTGCCGAACACCCCGGCGGTCGAGGTGGCGGCGGCGAGGCGGCCCTGGCTGTCCAGCACGCAGCAGCCGACTGTGCCGTGGCTGAGGGTTCCGGGCGGATGATTGTCCTCGCCCTGGCCGGCGCCGGTGTACCAGGCGGCCTCGTCGGCGATGGGCTCAAGCCCTTGATCATGGGCGAACAGGGCCGCGCCCTCGCCGACCAGCATGACGTGGGGGGTGCGGTCCATGACGGCGCGGGCGGCGACGACGGGGTTGCGGAAGCCCTGGAGGGCGGCGACGGCGCCGGCCCGGCGGGTGGCGCCGTCCATCAGGCTGGCGTCCAGCTCATAGGCGCCGGCCAGATTGGGAGAGGCGCCCTTGCCGGCGACATAGAGGCCGGAATCCTCGAGCAGGGTCACCGCCGCCACGGCCACGTCCAGGGCGCTGTCGCCCGCGTCCAGCCGCGTCTTCATGGCCTCGACCACCTGGCGCATATGCACGACCTCGGCGTCATAGTTGCGTTCGCGCCGGGCGCCGGCGCCGCCGTGGAGGATGAGGGCGGTCATGTCGTCTTCCTGAGCCTGCTTCTGTCGCCTCTTTCAATCGGGCGTGGCGCTCTTTAGCGTCGCGATGAAGGCCGCGCCATGACGGTCGAACACAAACGGGCCTCAAGTCGCGCGAAGCGCGATAGGCCCAAGGGAGGAAGAATGCGCGCAGTCCTGTCCAAGTCGCCCGGTGGTCCCGAAACGCTCGTGGTCGAGGACGTGCTCGATCCCACGCCCAAGGCGGGCGAGGTGGTGATCGAGGTCAAGGCCGTGGGGATCAACTTTCCCGACACCCTGATCATCGAGGACAAATACCAGTTCCGGCCCGAACGGCCCTTCTCGCCCGGCGCGGAAGTGGCCGGCGTGGTCGAGGCGGTGGGCGAGGGCGTCAAAGGGGTTCGCAAGGGCGACCGGGTCATCGCCGTGCCCGGCTGGGGCGGGCTGGTCGAACGGTTGGCGGTCAAGGCCGAGACGGTCATTCCCATTCCCGAGGCCATGAGCTTCGAGGAGGCGGCGGCCCTGATCATGACCTATGGCACCAGCTATTATGCGCTGAAAGACCGGGCGCAGCTGAAGCCCGGCGAGACGCTGCTGGTGCTGGGCGCGGCCGGGGGCGTGGGCGCCGCCGCCGTCGAACTGGGCAAGGCGATGGGGGCGCGCGTGGTCGCCGCCGCCTCGACCAACGACAAGGTCCAGTTCGCCCTGGACCTGGGGGCCGACAACGGTCTGATCTATCCGACCGGGCCGATGGACAAGGCGGGGCAGAAGGAGCTGTCGGGCGAGTTCAAACTGGCGACGGGGCGTGACGGCGCGGACGTGGTCTATGACGCGGTGGGCGGCGACTACGCCGAACCGGCGCTGCGGGCCATGGACTGGAACGGGCGGTATCTGGTGGTCGGTTTCCCGGCGGGGATTCCGTCCCTGCCGCTGAACCTGACCCTGCTGAAGTCGGTGTCGGTGATCGGGGTCTTCTGGGGCGCGGCCGTGGCGCGCGATCCGAAAGCCCACGCCGCCAACATGGCCGAGCTGATGCAGATGTACGCCGAGGGCAAGATCAAGCCGCGCGTGTCGCAGACCTTCCCGCTGGAGAAGGCCGGGGCGGCGATCAAGGCGCTGGGGGACCGTCAGGCCCTGGGCAAGATCGTGGTGGTCGTGGGGGATTGAATCAGACCCTCTCCCGCTTGCGGGAGAGGTGGCCCGGCGTTCGCGAAGCGAACCAGGGTCGGAGAGGGGAGTGTCGCTCAAAGGAAGACTTCCCCCATCGTCAGGCGTGTCGCTGCGCGCCACGGCCTGACACTTCCCCCGCAAGCGGGGGAAGGTTTTATTTGCCCTTCAGCCGCTGGACCGCGTCCTCGGCCTGGTCCCGATGGCGGCGTTTGATGTTGGCGCCGACCATGGCGAGGACCGCCGTGATCACGGCGGCGTCGTCGGTGTAGCCGATGCCCGCGAAGATGTCGGGAATGGCGTCAATGGGCAGGACGAAATAGGCCAGGCCGGCGAAGATCATGCCCTTGGCCGCCATCGGCGTCTCGGGATCGCGCGCGGCGTACCAGGCGGCCAGGGCCTGGTCGGCGAAGGGTATGCGGGCCGCCGTGCGGGTGATCTTGGGCCAGAAGCCACTGCTCACGCGCGCCTCGTTGACCTTGACCACGGACGGGACCAGGGCCTTTCGCGGGTCCAGGGCGTCGGCGGGATCGGCGGGTTTGGCTTTGGCGGTCATGGCCGCTAAATCCTCAAACGAAACTCAGGTTCAATGAAACATAGGAACGCACGCGATGAAACTCGACAATAGCATGTCTGCGGTGGTCACGGGCGGCGCTTCGGGGCTGGGCGAAGGCACGGCGCGCGCCATCGCCGCCACCGGGGCGCGGGTCGCCCTGTTCGATCTGAACGCCGAACGCGGCGAAGAGATCGCTAAGGAAATCGGCGGCGTCTTCTGCCAGGTCGACGTGACCGACGACGCCTCGGTCGCCGCCGCCTTCGCCAAGGCCCGCGCCGCCCACGGCCAGGAGCGGCTGACCGTCAACTGCGCCGGCATCGCCACCGGCATGAAGACCGTCTCGCGCAAGAAGGACACCGACGAGATCAAGGCCCACGACATGGCCCAGTTCGAACGCACGGTGCGGGTCAATCTGTTCGGCACTTTCCGCGTCCTGTCGCAGTCGGCGGCCGGAATGGTGACGCTGGAGCCGATGGCGGACGGCGAGCGCGGCCTGATCGTCAATACGGCCTCGGTGGCGGCCCAGGACGGCCAGATCGGCCAGGCGGCCTATTCGGCGTCCAAGGGCGGGGTCTACGCCATGACCCTGCCCATCGCGCGGGATCTGGCCCAGGAAGGGGTGCGCTGCAACACCATCCTGCCGGGCATCATGTGGACGCCGATGATGGCCGGCATGGACCAGAAGATCCAGGACGCCCTGGCCGCCGCCATCCCCTTCCCCAGCCGCCTGGGCACGCCCGCTGACTACGCTTCGCTGGTGCTGGAGCTGGCCCGGAACGTCTATATCAACGGCGAATGCATCCGGCTGGACGGGGCTATCAGACTGGCGCCGCGCTGAGGCGCGGAAGGGGCGCTACGCTCGCGACGCGGTCGCTCGCTGCTTGAGCGCGAAGGCGCTCAGGCGGCGAGCCGGGGGGTGTTCCTGTTGTGTGGCGTCGGGCGTTTTTCCTGCTCAAGTCGGACGAAGCACGGTAGCCCGAAAAAACCTCTTGCAGGACCGATCAACCCTCCGCTATACGCCCCCTCCTCGACGGGGAGCGCACCTAGCTCCTACGGAGTGCGGGCGTAGCTCAGTGGTAGAGCACAACCTTGCCAAGGTTGGGGTCGAGAGTTCGAATCTCTTCGCCCGCTCCAAGTCGAGACTGACAAAATCAGGGGCCTGCCGTTCGCGGCGGGCCCCGATTTTTTTGCCCTAGATCAGACCGGCCGCGAGGGTCAGGGCGCCCAGTCCGAGCGACAGGGGCGCGCGCAGGGCCAGCCAGCCCTGGGGCGTCAGACCGGCGGCCTTGAGCCGGAGATCGACGGTCAGGCTGGCGGCGAGGCAGACGCCCAGGACGATCAGGGATGGGCCGGGCCAGGTCTGGCCGCTCGCCCAGGGCCAGACCGTCGCCAGGGCCAGCAGGGACGGAGCCACGGCGGCGATCCAGACCCAGCGGGGCGCTTGTGCTCGCGCAGTCGCGGCTAGGCCCCACCAGACCCCGCCCAGGAAGCTGAAGATCAGGGCGGCGTAGGCATAGGCGAGGCTGAGGGCTGCGAACCGGACGTCCGGCCCGCCGAAGATCAGGACCGCGACCGCCGCCGCCTGGGGCAGCAGACCGGCGAAACCCAGGATGCGGGCGAGGGGCGGCAGCGCGGGGCGGTCGGTCATTTCGGCATCCATCGTATCGGCCATCGGTCATCGATCGGGGCGGCGTCTGATCCAGATTATAGAAATTTGCGTATAGGATTGCGACTACGCAGCGCCCCCGGAAGGCCGTCGTCGTCTGTGACTGGAGCTCTTCCTTGCCCCCAAATCCAATCAAGACCCCGCTGCTCGTCTGGTACGACGGCGGTTGCCCGCTGTGTCGTCGCGAGATCGCGCTGATGCGGCGGCTGGATCGCCGGGACGCGATCCAGTTCGTCGATGTGGCCTCGGGCGACGACGTGTCCTGTCCTCTGGATCGTGACGCCCTGCTGGCCCGGTTCCACGCCAGCGAGGACGGGCGGCTGCTGTCGGGAGCTGCGGCCTTTGCGGCCATGTGGCGGGCCATTCCCCTGCTGCGGCCCCTCGGGCTGGCGGCGCGCGCGCCGGTGGTGCTGGCGGGGCTGGAAGCCGCCTATCGGGTGTTTCTGAAGGTGCGACCCCGGCTTCAGGCCCTGGCCCGTAAGGCGGGATGAGCTAGGGCGATCCTGAGGCTATCGCACTCTGGATGGTTTCGGAGAGGGCCGGCGAGCCGCGCTGGCGGTCGGGGCGTCCGGGGCGGACGCCTGCCGGCTGCAGTTGGGCGCGACGCCGATCAGACCTTGATGTCGAGATAGGTGCCCGGGCGCATGATCCGGGGCGTTTCCCCGTCTGCGGCGGGCGCCGGCGCGACCGTGCGGGTCGGGTTGGCGGCGGTCGTCTGGGCCTGAACCTGGATCGGGGTGGTTTGAACCTGGGCCGCCTGGACTTGGTTCAGCGCGGTGCGGAAGAAGGCGGCCTGGGCGTTTCGCGCAGACGGAGCGCCGCCCACGGGCGTGGGCAAGGACTGCGGCAAACCTGGGCGAATCGCGCTCATGCCCAATCGTTAACGCATTCGGAGCGATCAATCGTTAACAAGGCGTCTCGAAAAAGGGTTAACGCGCTTTTTCGTTCGGCAGGGGGCTCGGCAAGGGTCTGGCGGGCGCCTGCATAGAGGCCACCAGACGCTCGATGTCGGCGTCGTTCAGCAGGGGGCCGGACTGTTTGGCGGTGATCCGGCCCATGGCGTCGACGGCGAAGGTCTCGGGCACGCCGGATATGCCCAGGTCCAGGCCGGCCCGACCCTCGCGGTCCACCAGAACCATGGAATAGGGATCGCCCATCTCGTCCAGGAAGGCGCGGGTGGCGACCGGCTCGTCCTTGTAGGCGACGCCGACGACGGCGATCCCGCGCGCCTTCAGGGCCAGCAGTTTTGGGTGTTCGATCCGGCACGGCGCGCACCAGGAGGCGAAGACATTGACCAGCATGGGCCGGCCGACGCCCGCCGTCTTGAGGTCCAGATTGCCGGGGCCGGCGGTGTCGCCGGTCAGCATGGGCAGGACGGTTTCGGGGATGGGCTGGCCGACCATGGCGTCGGGCTTGAAGGCCGGATCGCGCTTCAGCGACCAACCGATGAACAGGGCGGCGAGGGCGCTGAGCACCACCAGGGGCAGGAGGGCCAGCCAGCGGTTCACTTTTTTGGTCCTATCGCGCTTCGCGCTACTTGAGGACTTTCTTGGGGCCCTATCGCGCTTCGCGCTACTTGAGGACGAGGGGTGTCCGTCGTTTCGGACGGCGCGTCGGCGTTCAGCTGGTCCAGCTCGCGCTTCCATTTGCGCGAGGCGATCACGGCGCGGGCGGTCAGGGCGGTCAGGACCAGGGCGCTGACGCCCCAGGCGGGCCAGACGAAGGCGGCGTAGGGGGTCATGTCGAGATCGGGCATCCTAGGCCTCCAGGGCTTGGCGGGCGCGCAGGCTCAGGACGCGGCGGCGGCGGATCTCGGTGCGGATCGCCGTCAGCCACAGAGCCGCGAACAGCGCGCCATAGGCCGCCAGCATGGTCAGGAAGGGCGGCAGATAGACCGGGTCCAGGCCTGACGATCCAGGGGTCAGGAAGCTGGCCGGCTGGTGCAGGGTGTTCCACCAGTCGACCGAGAACTTGACGATGGGCAGGTTGATCAGGCCGACCAGGCCGAGCACGGCGGCGGCGCGCGCCCCCTTTTGCTCATCGTCGATCGAGGCCCGCAGCGCCATATAGCCGAGGTAGAAGAGGAACAGGACCAGCACGCTGGTCAGGCGCGCGTCCCACACCCACCAGGTCCCCCACATCGGCTGGCCCCACAGCGAGCCGGTGAACAGGGCCAGGGCCGTGAAGGCGGCGCCGGGCAGGGCGGCGGCCCGGGCGGCGGCGTCGGCCAGGGCGTGGCGGAACACCAGGGCGAAGAAGCTGGAGACGCCCAAGGCGGCGTAGGCGCCCAGGCCCCAGACGGCGGCGGGCACATGGACGAACATGATCCGCACCGTGTCGCCCTGCTGATAGTCGGCGGGGACGGTGAAACTGAGCCAGGCGCCCACGGCCAGCAGCACGGCGGCGACCGCCCAGAGCACGGGCGTCAAGGGGCCGGTGAAGGCCATGAAACGCTGCGGGTTGGACAGGCCGAACATGGTTTCAGCGATTACGCGGCGGCGCCGCAGCGGGCAAGCGGCGCATCGTGCGGGTCATCCCTGGGCGTTCCTGACCGCCGCCGCCCCGGCGAAGGCGGCAATGACGCCGGCGAACAGGACATAGGCGCCCAGGAAGGCCAGGGCCGGAGCGGGCGACTGGCCCGAGGCGGCGCGTTCCAGCGCTCCGGCGCCGAAGACCACGGGCGGAATGAACAGGGGCAGGACCACGACGGCGATCAGCAGGCCGCCCCGCTTCGCCCCCAGAGCCAGGGCGGCGCCCAGGGTTCCGGTAAAGGCGAAGCCCGCCCCGCCGATCAGGGCCGACAGGGCGGTGAGCGGGATCAAGGCCGGCGGCAGGCCCAGGGCCAGGGCCGCGACCGGCGCGGTCAGGGCCAGGGGCAGGCCGACGGCGATCCATTGGGCCAGGGCCTTGATCAGGACGACCGATTCCAGCGGCAGATGGCCGAGCGCCAACAGGTCCAGCGCCCCATCCTCCAGATCCCGCTCGAACAGCCGCTCCAGCGACAGCAGCGAGGCCAGGGCCAGAGCCAGCCAGGCGATCCCGCCGGCCACGGGCGAAAGCGTGCGCGGATCGCCGCCCACGGCCAGGGGCAGGACAGCGGTCAGACAGATGAAAAAGCCGCAGGCCAGCAGGGGGCCGCCCCCGCCGCTCCAGGCCAGATCCAACTCCCGCTCCAGCAGCACGCGCGTCGCGCCGCGCAGGCCGGGCGGGCGGGGTTCGGCGTCCGAGCTCATTCGCCTGCTCCGACGTTGACACTGCGGGGCGAGATCACGATATTGCCTTTTGGAGGCTTTGTGACCGGAAACGGGAGCATTGCCTTTTTCAATTTCGGGCCCCGCCGGCAGGCCTAAGGTCGTTGATGATCTTGAAGCCGGATTGCCATTCCCCGCCGGCGAGGCGTCGCGCGAACCTCAGGGCCAATACGTCGTCGGCGATAAGCGACAGTTCAGCGCGCGCCGGTTCGTTCATGCTTCGCAGCCTTACGCCCCAACTGATCACATAGGCCATGATGTCCGCCAGTTGGACGAGGGTGGTCAGGTCGCTGTGAACGAAGAAGGGTTCGGGAATGATCAGGCGCGCCCGGGTCCGTCCATTTGCCGTGCGCACGAAATAGTTCGAGACCTGTCCCAGCAGGATATGACAGGCGCTCCGGTCAATCTCGTCGAAGACCAGATAGCCCATGGGCTCCTCCTCCAACCCGTTCAGGAAGTAGAAGATCCGCTCGAACAAATAGGCATAGTCCTTGCGCAAGGCGTTGAAGTCGTCCGGCCTGGGCGCAGTGCGAGGAACGATGGTGGCGAAGACCTGGGCCTTCTGGCGGCGCGCGAGCTTTAAGGCGAAACGGCAGTAGGCGATCTTCGCTTGGCCGAGGGCGGTCAGTCGTTCGGTCGTCGGATGCGCGCCGTCCATCAAGGCTTCGTTTGCCAACCGGGTGCGCTCGGCATGGTCGAAGGATGGCATCTGCCCGGCGAGCCGGAAGGTCTTGGCGTTGAGCAGCTTCTGAGCCTTGGCTTCGCGTCCATAGGCCTCGAAAAGCCGCATGCCGAAGAAGTGGGCCTGAGCATCGGACAGTTGTCTGATCAAAGGCCAGATGCGGCGGTCCTCGACCCCGATGGCCGCCAGCACCTCATATGGCGAGGCGCGACGATCCTGACCGGACTCGTCGATGAAGAAGGACCAACTCACGTCAGGCCTCCCAGGTCCAGGGTGCGGGCCGGGAGGGGCAGGGGGTCGTGGACGGCGGCGAGAATCAGGCCGTCGGCGTCGAGATGGCGGCGCATCTGGTCGGCGAAGACGGCGCGCCAGCGGGTGTCCAGCGGGGCCATGGGCTCGTCCAGCAGCCACAGGGCGCGCGGCGAGCCGACCAGCCGGCCCATGGCGAGGCGGCGGCGTTGACCGGCGGACAGGCGGCGGACTTCAAGGTCCAGGAGGGGAGCGAGGCCGAAGGCTTCGACCGCATCGTCCAGGCCGCATTGGACGTGACCCAGCCAGTCGCACTGGAAACCCAGCTCCTCGCGCGCCGTCCGCCCGGTCTTCAGCCCGTCCTGGTGGCCCAGAAAATGGGTTTCGCGGCCGCGCGCCAGCCGCTCGTCCAGCGGATTGCCGTCGCCGTCGTGGAAGGCGACCTCTCCGGCGTCGGGACGCAACAGGCCGGCGATGGTTCGCAGCAGACTGGTCTTGCCTGCGCCGTTTGCGCCCGTCAGCACCACGGCTTCGCCGGCTTGGAGGCGCAGGTCGAGACCCTGGAACAGCAGGCGCTCGCCGCGAGAGACGGTCAGGTCGGAGATCGAGAGGGCGTGGATCATGACGAAGTCTCCCTCCCCTTCATGGGGAGGGACGGCGAGGCGTCAGCCGAGCCCGGGTGGGGGCGTGTCCGCCGATGCGATCCTGACGGCCCCACCCTGATCGCTGCGCGATCGTCCCTCCCCATGAAGGGGAGGGAGAAGAACGCCTTTGTTTTGAGAACCTTTCTCAATGTCCGCGTCGAGGGTGTGGACACATGGACGGTGCGCGATGAGCGGACTATAGGCACGATTGCCGCAGCAGGCTTTCGCCGCGCGCGCAGGGGCCCTGTGAGCCGCTGCGTCTGTCGCGCGAAGGCGCAACCGGATTGTCGGGCGGCGCTGAACAGAGGAAAACTCTCCATGCCGTCCACCGACAGCTTCAACACCCGCCAGGACCTTTCCGTCGGGCGCAAGAAATACGCCTATTACAGCCTTCCGGCCGCCGAGGAAGCCGGTCTGACCGGGATTTCCCGTCTGCCGCGCTCGATGAAGGTGCTGCTGGAGAACCTGCTCCGCAACGAAGACGGCGTCTCGGTGACGCAGGACGACCTGAAGGCCGTCGCCGCCTGGGTCGAGAACAAGGGCTCGGTCGAGCACGAGATCGCCTTCCGTCCGGCCCGCGTCCTGATGCAGGACTTCACCGGAGTTCCCGCCGTGGTCGATCTGGCCGCCATGCGCGACGCCATGAGCGCCCTGGGCGCCGACGCCGCCAAGATCAATCCGCTGGTTCCAGTCGATCTGGTCATCGACCACTCGGTCATGGTCGATCACTTCGGCACGGCCAAGGCCTTCGGCCAGAACGTCGAGCGCGAATATGAGCGCAACATCGAACGCTACAACTTCCTGCGCTGGGGTTCGTCGGCCTTCAACAACTTCCGCGTCGTGCCCCCCGGCACCGGCATCTGCCACCAGGTGAACCTGGAGAACCTGGCCCAGACCGTCTGGACCCTGGAAGAGGGCAAGAAGACGGTCGCCTATCCCGACACCGTCGTCGGCACTGACTCGCACACCACCATGATCAACGGCCTGGCCGTCCTGGGCTGGGGCGTCGGCGGCATCGAGGCCGAGGCCGCCATGCTGGGCCAGCCGATCCCGATGCTGATCCCCGAGGTCATCGGCTTCAAGCTGACCGGCCGTCTGCCGGAAGGCACGACCGCGACCGACCTGGTGCTGACCGTCACCCAGATGCTGCGCAAGAAGGGCGTGGTCGGCAAGTTCGTCGAATTCTTCGGCGACGCCCTGCCGAACATGACCATCGAAGACCAGGCGACCATCGCCAACATGGCCCCGGAATATGGCGCCACCTGCGGCTTCTTCCCCGTCTCGGCCGCGACCATCGGCTATCTGACCTCGACCGGCCGCGACAAGGCGCGCGTCGCCCTGGTCGAAGCCTATGCCAAGGCCCAGGGCCTGTGGATCGACGAGACCTCGGAAGACCCGGTCTTCACCGACGTGCTGGAACTGGACCTGGCCACCGTCGTGCCGTCGCTGGCCGGTCCCAAGCGTCCCCAGGACCGCGTCGAACTGACCACGGCCGCCCCGGCCTTCGAAACGGCCCTGGTCGATGTCTTCGCCCGTCCGACCGACGCCCCGCGCGCGGCTGTCGAGGGTGAGAAGTTCACCGTCGGCGACGGCGACGTCGTGATCGCGGCCATCACCTCCTGCACCAACACCTCCAACCCGTCGGTCCTGATCGCCGCCGGTCTGGTGGCGCGCAAGGCCCATGCCCTGGGCCTGAAGGCCAAGCCCTGGGTCAAGACCTCGCTGGCCCCCGGCTCGCAGGTCGTCACCGACTATCTGACCGACGCCGGCCTGCAAAAGGACCTGGACGCCCTGGGCTTCAACCTGGTCGGCTACGGCTGCACCACCTGTATCGGCAACTCGGGCCCGCTGGATCCGGCGATCTCGAAGGCGATCAACGACAACGCCCTGGTCGCCACCTCGGTCCTGTCGGGCAACCGCAACTTCGAAGGCCGGGTGAACCCGGACGTCCAGGCCAACTATCTGGCCTCGCCGCCGCTGGTCGTGGCCTACGCCATCGCCGGCTCGATGCGGATCGACATCACCAAGGATCCGATCGGCCAGGACAAGAAGGGCAATGACGTCTTCCTGAAGGATGTCTGGCCGACCTCGCAGGAGATCGCCGACATCCAGAAGAAGTCGGTCACCCCGGCCATGTTCGCCAAACGCTACAAGGACGTGTTCAAGGGCGACAAACACTGGCAGGCGATCAAGGTCACGGGCGGCCAGACCTATGAGTGGGACGACGCCTCCACCTATGTCGCCAACCCGCCCTACTTCGAAGGCCTGTCGATGGACCTGACGCCGGTCCAGGACATCGTCGAGGCCCGCGTCCTGGCCATCTTCGGCGACTCGATCACCACCGACCACATCTCCCCGGCCGGTTCGATCAAGAAGACCTCGCCCGCCGGCGTCTATCTGACGAACCACGGCGTCGAGGCGGCCGAGTTCAACAGCTACGGCGCCCGCCGTGGCAACCACGAAGTCATGATGCGCGGCACCTTCGCCAATATCCGGATCAAGAACCGGATCACGCCCGAGATCGAGGGCGGCGTCACCAAGCATTTCCCGTCGAACGACACCATGTCGATCTATGACGCCGCCATGCGTTACCAGTCGGAAGGCCGGCCGCTGGTCGTCTTCGCCGGCAAGGAATACGGCACCGGCTCGTCGCGCGACTGGGCGGCCAAGGGCACGCGCCTGCTGGGCGTTCGCGCCGTCATCGCCGAAAGCTTCGAGCGCATCCACCGTTCGAACCTGGTCGGCATGGGCGTCGTGCCGCTGCAGTTCAAACAGGACGGCTGGCAGAAGCTGGGTCTGACCGGCGAGGAGATCGTCACCATCCGCGGCCTGTCCGACGCCAATGTCGGCAAGCTGCGTCCGCGTCAGGACCTGTGGGTCGAGCTGTTCCGCCCGTCGGACGGCAAGATGGCCCGCTTCCCGGTCCGCTGCCGCATCGATAACCAGACCGAGATGGACTATCTGCTGGCCGGCGGCGTCATGCCCTACGTCCTGCGCAACCTGGCCCGCGGCCCGGAAACCGAGGCCCCGATCGCGGCTGAATAGTCGGCGGTTCGCTGAGATAGAAAGAGGGCCGGCGGAGCGATCCGCCGGCCCTTTTTGTTTGAGCCCAAAAGCGGGACCGCGCCTACAGCGCGGCCGCGTTCAGCAGGGCGACGATCAGGGCGTTGGCCGGGGTCGGCAGGCCGTGGCGGGCGCCGAGGCGGACGATGACCCCGTTGCGGGCGTCCAGCTCCATGGGGCGGCCGGCGGCGCGGTCGGCGTGGAGCGAGTTGATCCCGTCCGGGGCGGCGGCGCGATAGCCGGCGATGACCTGGTCCGGCAGATCGTCGGGCAGGAGCGCCCCTTCCGCTCGACCCACCAAGACGCATTCGGCGACCAGGGCGCGCATCACGGAGGCGGCGCCTTCGTCATGGGCGATGCCGGAGGGTTTGAGGATCAGGGCGTTGACGGCGCCGGCGCAGTTCAGGGCCAGCTTCTTCCAAGCTTCGGAGCGGAAGTCGGCCGTGGTCTCGGCGTGGATCGGCGTATGGGCGAACAGGGCGACGAAGGCGGCGCCCGCTTCGCCGTCTGGAGTCTTGATCCAGCCGTCGCGCCTCTGAAGGATCCGGCCGGGCGCCCGGCGTTCAGCCGGTATGTCCACCACGGCGGGGACGAGGCGGTCGACGGGGACTCGGTCGGCGAACGGGGCCAGGTGTTCGACCCCGTTGCGGAGAATGGCCACCCGCGTTTCAGGGCCGACCAGCCCCTCGAGCCAGACCAGGGTCGAGGCGGTGTCATAGGTCTTGGTGGCCACGATCACCCAGTCGACGGGCGTCAGACCGTCCGGGCGGGTCGCGACCGTCGGCGTGGCGGCGATCCGCCCGCCGGGGGCTTCGATCTCCAGGTCCGCAAACGGCGTGCGGGCGCAGACCAGGACGTCGAGATCCGCGCGCTGCGCCAGCCAGGCCGCCACCGTGCCGCCGATGGCGCCGGGGCCGATCACGGCGATCTTGAGCTTGGCGTCCGTCATCCTGCGACCCTCAATCCAGCTTCAGGGCTTCGGCCAGCAACCGGGCCTCGGCCGCGCGGCTGGAGCCGGAGCGCCAGGCGACGACGATTTCGCGGTGGGGCGGGGCGCCGTCGGCCTGGTTCTCGAAGGCGCGGATGACGACGGAAGGGGTGTCGGCCAGGCCGGCCTGGACCGCCATCTTGGGCAGGAAGCTGACCCCCAGGCCCGAGCCGACCATCTGGATCAGGGTGTGCAGGCTGGTGGCGGCGAAGACGTCGTCGCCGCGCGGGGCCTCGATGTCCAGAGCCGCAAGCGCGTGGTCGCGCAGGCAGTGGCCGTCTTCCAGCAGGATCAGATCCTCGGCCCGCAGCGAACCGGGGCGGATCGGGCCGGGGGCGGCCAGGGCGTGGTCGTGGGGGGCGGCGGCCAGGATCTCGTCGTCGCCGATACGGGCGTGTTCGACCCCCGGCGCGTCGTAGGGCAGGGCGATGACGGCGGCGTCGATCTGGCCTGCTTTCAGGGCGGCGATCAGACGGGGCGTCAGATCCTCGCGGATGAACAGTTTCAGGTTCGGATAGGCGATCTTCAGCGACGGCAGTTTGGCGGGCAGCAGGAAGGGGGCCACGGTCGGGATGACGCCCAGGCGGAACCGGCCCGACAGCAGCCGTCCCGCGTTCTTGGCTGCCTCGACCAGATCCTCGGTCCGGGCCAGGACGTCCTCGGCCCGGCGCACGGCCTCGGCCCCGACGGCGGTCATGATGACGGCGCCGCGCGCCCGCTCGACCACGGGGGCGCCCAGGATCCGTTCCAGCTCCTGCACCCCGGCGCTGAGGGCGGGCTGGCTGACGTGGGCGGCCTCGGCGGCGCGGGAGAAGCTGCCGTGTTCGGCGAGAAGCTTGAGGTACTGGAGTTGACGCAGGGTGGGGAGCATTCGAGACAGATAGGCCAAGCCTATGCCGAAATCAAAGATAATCGATTGGCCTTATGAAGCTGGGCCGTGTTCAATAGCCACGTCGGCCGAAGGGCTATCGCCAACACGCCCGCCGCATCGCGCCATCATAGGGAAGACCGCCATGACCACCGAAGCCAAATGCCCGTTCTCAGGCGCGACGACAGAGTCGGTCGCCGGGGGCGGGGTCCAGAACCGCGACTGGTGGCCGGGGCAGCTGCGCACCGATCTGCTGAACCAGCATTCGTCGCGGTCGAACCCGCTGGGCGAGGGGTTCAGCTATCGCGAGGCCTTTTCCAAGCTGGATTATGAGGCGCTGAAGAACGACCTGCGCCAGCTGATGACGGATTCGCAGGACTGGTGGCCGGCGGACTTCGGCCACTACGGGCCTCAGTTCGTCCGCATGGCCTGGCACAGCGCCGGCACCTATCGGGTCGGCGACGGCCGGGGCGGCGGCGGGCGTGGCCAGCAGCGGTTCGCCCCCCTGAACTCGTGGCCGGACAATGTGAACATCGACAAGTCGCGCCGCCTGCTGTGGCCGATCAAGCAGAAATACGGTCAGGCCATCTCCTGGGCCGACCTGTTCATCCTGACGGGCAATGTGGCGCTGGAGACCATGGGCTTGCGCACCTTCGGCTTCGCCGGTGGTCGCCAAGACACCTGGGAGCCGGATCAGGACGTCTATTGGGGGCGTGAAAACACCTGGCTAGGCGGCGACGAACGCTATGCGCGCGGCTCGAACGGCGTGGACAAGCCGGCCGACGAGGCCGTTCTGGTCGCGGACGACACCGCCGACGGCGTCAAACACACGCGCGATCTGGAGAACCCGCTGGCGGCGGTTCAGATGGGACTGATCTACGTCAACCCGGAAGGCCCCGACGGCAATCCCGATCCGTTGGCCTCGGCCCGCGATATCCGCGACACCTTTGCGCGGATGGCGATGAACGACGAGGAGACGGTCGCCCTGATCGCCGGCGGCCACACCTTCGGCAAGACCCATGGCGCCGGCCCGGCTGAGCATGTCGGACCCGAGCCCGAGGCTGATGGCCTGGAGGCGCAGGGCCTGGGCTGGACCTCCAGCTTCGGCAGCGGAAAGGCCGGGGACGCCATCACCAGCGGCCTGGAAGTCACCTGGACCCAGACCCCGGCCCAGTGGAGCAACTTCTACTTCGAGAACCTGTTCGGCTTCGAATGGGAGCTGGAGAAGTCGCCCGCCGGCGCCCACCAGTGGGTGGCCAAGGACGCCGGGGAAATCATTCCCGACGCCCACGATCCGACCAAGATGCGTCGGCCGACCATGCTGACCACCGACTTGGCGCTGCGGGTCGATCCCGATTACGAAAAGATCTCGCGGCGCTTCCTGAACGATCCCCAGGCCTTCGCGGACGCCTTCGCCCGCGCCTGGTTCAAGCTGACCCACCGCGACCTGGGTCCGCGCTCGCGCTATGTGGGGCCGGAGGTTCCGCAGGAGGAACTGGTCTGGCAGGATCCCGTGCCGGCCGTCGATCATCCGCTGATCGACGCGGGCGATGTGGCCACGTTGAAGGCCCAGGTGCTGGCGACGGGCCTGAGCGTTTCGGAGCTGGTGGGCGTGGCCTGGGCCTCGGCCTCGACCTTCCGGGGCGGGGACAAGCGAGGCGGCGCCAATGGCGCGCGCATCCGCCTGGCGCCGCAGAAGGACTGGGCCGTCAACCAGCCCCAGCACCTTGATCGGGTGCTGAAGACCCTGGAAGGCGTGCAGTCCGCCTTCAACCAGGAACAGGCCGGCGGCAAGCGGGTCTCGCTGGCCGACCTGATCGTGCTGGCCGGCGCCGCGGGCGTTGAACAGGCGGCCAAGGCCGCTGGCCATGACGTCATCGTGCCCTTCACGCCGGGCCGGACGGACGCCAGCCAGGCCCAGACCGACGTCGAGTCCTTCAGCTATCTGGAGCCGGTCGCCGACGGTTTCCGCAACTATCAGAAGGCCCGCTACACCGTTCCCGCCGAGTCCCTGTTGATCGACCAGGCCCAGCGTCTGACCCTGACTGCGCCTGAACTGACGGCGCTGATCGGGGGCTTGCGCGCCATCAACATCAATGTGGGCGGTTCGACCCACGGGGTGCTGACGGATCGGCCGGGCGCCCTGACCAACGACGTCTTCGTCAACCTGCTGGACATGGGCGTGAAGTGGTCGGCCTCTTCGTCAGCCAAGGATCTGTTCGACGGTCGTGATCGCAAGACCGGCGAACTGCGCTGGACCGGCACGCGCGTCGATCTGGTGTTCGGCTCCAACGCCGTTCTGCGCGCCCTGGCCGAGGTCTATGCCGAGGCGGACGGACACAAGAAGCTGGTCGATGACTTCGTGGCAGCCTGGGCCCGGGTCATGGAGCTGGACCGGTTCGACCTGCACGGCTGATCAAGGCCGGAGCAGAGGCGGCGAGGGGGCGGACGCATGCAGGCGTCCGCCCCCTCGCTGTTTCCGGGGTCAGCGCAGCTTGATTTCGAACAGTTGCGGCCAGCGTTTGCCGGTGACGAACAGGCGTTTGCCGGCCGCGTCCCAGGCGATGCCGTTCAGGACATCGTCCCTGGGGTCCAGGCCCGCGTCCTGGGGGACCAGATCTGTCAGGTCGATGAAGGCCTTCACCACGCCGGTCTCAGGGTCGATGCGGGCGATGCGGTTGTCCTGCCACAGGTTGGCGAAGACCTCGCCGTCGATCCACTCCAGCTCGTTGATCCGGTACAGCGGCTTGCCGTCGGCGGTGACGGAGATCCGGCCGGTCTCGGCCAGGGTGTCGGGATCGAGGAAGCGCAGCTGGTCGGTGCCGTCGCTCATGATCAGCCGCCGGCCGTCGGTGGTCAGGGCCCAGCCCTCGCCGGGATAGGAGAAGCCGCCCAGGGGCGAGAAGTCGTCCAGCTTCCAGATGAAGCCGATGTGGTTGCGCCAGGTCAGGCTGTAGAGCTTGCCGTTCAGCGTGGTCATGCCCTCGCCGAAATAGACGGTCGGCAGGTCGCGCTGGCGCAGCACCTCGCCGGTTTCCAATTGCACCTGGCGGATGAAGGACGGGTACAGGCCGGTGCTTTCGTACAGGGCCCCCTGATGGATGAAGAGGCCTTCGGTAAAGGCCGTCGTGTCGTGCGGATAGGCGCGCACGACCTCATAGGCCTGGACCGGAACCTGAGCGTGGACCGGCAAGACGCCGCCTGTCGCCAGCAGCAGGCCGGAGACGAGGCCGGCGAGACGTAACGACAGGCGGGTCATCGGATCAGGCCTGTTCGGCGGCGGCTTCCGCCTCGGCCTTCTTGGCGCGGGCCTCGGCCTGATCGGCCTGGGCGCGGGCGGCCGTGGCCTTCTCTTTCTTCGTGGTGGAGCGACGACCCATCATGTTCAGGGCCTCGACCCCGGCCGAGAAGGCCATGGCGGCGTAGATATAGCCCTTGGGCACATGATAGCCGAAGCCGTCGGCGATCAGCACCATGCCGATCATCAGCAGGAAGCCGAGGGCCAGCATGACGACGCTGGGGTTCTCGTTGATGAAGTTGGCCAGCGGGTCGGCGGCCAGCAGCATGACGGTCACGGCGACCAGGACCGCGATCACCATGATCGGCAGGTGTTCGGTCATGCCGACAGCCGTCAGGATCGAGTCGATCGAGAAGACCAGGTCCAGCAGAATGATCTGGAAGATCGCCGCGCCGACGTTGCTGATCACCACGTCCTTCTTATCCAGCACATCATGGCTGGGCGTGGGATCGACGGTGTGGTGGATTTCCTTGGTGGCCTTCCAGACCAGGAACAGGCCGCCCGCGATCAGGATCAGATCCTTCCACGAGAATTCGTTGCCCATGACGGTGAAGACCGGCTGCACCAGGCCGACCAGCCAGGCGATGATCGACAGCAGGGCCAGGCGCATGACCAAGGCCAGGCCGATGCCGATACGCCGCACCTTCTGACGCTGTTCCGCCGGCAGTTTGTTCGACAGGATCGAGATGAAGATCAGGTTGTCGATACCGAGCACGACCTCCATCACGATAAGCGTCACCAGCGCGGCCCAGGCGGCCGGGTCGGAGAGCAGGGGCGTAATGCTGTCGAGCATGAAAAGTCCTAGAGGGAAAAGCGGGGGCGGAAAGCGCTAGGGCCGCCGCAGGTTCCGATCAAGCGCAAGGGTGCGGCGCAATCGTCGCACCCCTGGCCGCCATTTGGCAATCACCGGCCGTCCAGGGCGATATCGACCACGACAGGGAAGTGGTCCGAGATCACCTGGCCTGCGAAGGAATCGGTCGGCACGCCGTAGCGTTCGACCGACAGGCCGGGGCCGACGAAGACATGGTCGATGGCGACGCCGTCATTGTCCTTGGCGATGTCGAAGTCATTAAAGGTGCCGTCCGGCCCGAACGCGACGGGGCTGACCGTGCGGGCGTCGCGCAGTCCGGCCGTCAGGACGCGGCGATAGGCGGCGGTGTCTGGGCCGGCGTTGAAATCCCCCATCAGCACCACCGCCGCCGTCACGCCCTCGACCGTCGCCGGGGCCAGGTCCGCAGCCAGGGCGGCGCAGTGCTCGCGCGCGACCGCGCCGACGTGGTCCATATGGGCGTTGCGCACGTCCAGCAGACGGCCGCTGGCCCGGTCGCGCAGCACGACCCGCGTCACGGTGCGGGGCAGGGCGGCGTCCCACCCCTTGGACGGTCGGTCCGGGGTGGGCGAGCACCACAGGGTCTGGGTGCTGATCGTCTCGAACCGGGCGCGCCGCCAGAACAGGGTGGTGGTCTCGCCCGCCTGGGCGCCGTCGTCGCGGCCGACGCCATAGTGGTCATAGGCCGGCGCCTGTTCGGCCAGATAGGCGACCATCGGAATCAGGGCTTCCTGGACCCCCAGGACGTCGGGATCGAAGAAGGCGATCTGGCGCGCCATATGCGGGCGACGCTGAACCCAGTTCGGCGTGTCGTCGGGCGCGTCGTAGCGGATGTTGTAGCTCATCAGCCGCACAGGGCGGGCGGCGTCCGAGGCTGGAGACTCGGCGGCGGAGGTGGAGGCGGAGGCGGAGGCCAGGGCGGCGAAGGCGACGGCGATCAGCAGGGCGGCAGGCTTCATCTGGGGTCTCGGGATATTGAGGCTCGAGGGGGAGTAGGGCGCGATATCCCATGCGGGGATGACCGGTGTGCGACACGCCGGGCGGGCGCTTGTGACGGGGTGCGGCTTCATCGCCCCTTCACGCAATGTTGCGAGCAGCAAAACCCCGTGCTATCAGGCGCCCGGCTTGAAGGGGGCGTATTCACGAATACGGCCTCTATCGTGCTTTCCGTAAGCATTTCAGGCTTTTGGCCGTTGCGACCCTCGCAATCGGTCGCGACCCTGACACAACGACCTCGGACCCTAATCAGTGGCTGATGATTTCAGAACGACGGAAGTCGGCGATCGCTACGCACAGGCGCTGTTTGATTTGGCGCTGGAAACCGGCCGCCTGGACGCCGTCCGCGCCGACCTGGCGTCGCTGAAGGCAGCCTGGATCGAGAGCGCCGACCTGCGTCGCCTGGCCACCTCGCCGGTCATTTCGGCCGAGGATCAGGGCAAGGGCCTGGTCGCCATCGCCGCCAAGGCCAAGTTCGAACAGACCACCGCCAACTTCCTGGGTCTGCTGGCCCAGAACCACCGCGCCAAGGATCTGCCGGGCGTGATCGCCGGGTTCGAGGCCCGCTACGCCAAGCACGCCGGCATCGTCGCCGCCGAGGTCGTCTCGGCTCAGGCGCTGGACGCCAAGCAGCTGGTCGCGATCAAGACCGCGCTGAACGCCAGCCTGGGCAAGGCGCCGGAACTGACCGCGCGCGTTGATCCGGCTATCCTGGGCGGCCTGAAGATCAAGGTGGGCTCGAAACTGTTCGACGCCTCGCTGAAGACCAAGCTCGACCAGATGAAGTTCGCCCTGAAACGAGCCTAGGCGCGTTTCAGAAACCAGAAAGCAGCGGACCTAAGGCCCGCTCCCGCCAAACGAATGCGCGCCTGATCGGCGCACCCGCAGAAGACTGAAGAACAGAGAGCCCGTCATGGACATCCGCGCCGCTGAAATCTCGGCCATCCTCAAGTCGCAGATCGCCAACTTCGGCGTCGAAGCCGATGTCTCCGACGTCGGCAGCGTGCTGTCGGTCGGCGACGGCATCGCCCGCATCCACGGTCTGGACAATGTCCAGGCCGGCGAAATGGTCGAGTTCACCAAGGCCGGCGTCAAGGGCATGGCCCTGAACCTGGAACGCGACAACGTGGGCGCCGTGATCTTCGGCGCCGACGCCCAGATCGCCGAGGGCGACGATGTGCGCCGCCTGGGCGAGATCGTGGACGTGCCGGTCGGCAAGGGTCTGCTGGGCCGCGTCGTCAACCCGCTGGGCGAGCCGATCGACGGCAAGGGCCCGATCCAGTTCACCGAGCGCCGCCGCGTCGACGTCAAGGCGCCGGGCATCATCCCGCGCAAGTCGGTTCACGAGCCGATGCAGACCGGCCTGAAGGCCATCGACACCCTGATCCCCGTCGGCCGCGGTCAGCGCGAGCTGATCATCGGCGACCGTCAGGTCGGCAAGACCGCCGTCGCCATCGACGCCATCCTGAACCAGAAGAACGTCAACAAGACCGATGACGAGAGCGCCAAGCTCTATTGCATCTACGTCGCCATCGGCCAGAAGCGTTCGACCGTCGCCCAGATCGTCAAGACCCTCGAAGAGGCCGGGGCGATGGAGTACACCATCGTCGTCGCCGCCACGGCCTCGGAACCGGCCCCGCTGCAGTTCCTGGCGCCCTTCTCCGGCACCGCCATGGGCGAGTTCTTCCGCGACAACGGCATGCACGCCCTGATCGTCTATGACGACCTGTCCAAGCAGGCTGTGGCCTATCGCCAGATGTCCCTGCTGCTGCGCCGCCCGCCGGGCCGCGAAGCCTATCCGGGCGACGTCTTCTACCTGCACAGCCGCCTGCTGGAGCGTTCGGCCAAGCTGAACGAAGACTATGGCTCGGGCTCGATGACCGCCCTGCCGATCATCGAAACCCAGGCGAACGACGTCTCGGCCTATATCCCGACCAATGTGATCTCGATCACCGACGGCCAGATCTTCCTGGAATCGGACCTGTTCTACCAGGGCATCCGCCCGGCCGTGAACGTCGGCATCTCGGTGTCGCGCGTCGGCTCGTCGGCCCAGACCAAGGCGATGAAGAAGGTCGCCGGCACCATCAAGGGCGAGCTGGCCCAGTATCGCGAGATGGCCGCCTTCGCCAAGTTCGGCTCGGACCTGGACGTCTCGACCCAGAAGCTGCTGGCCCGCGGCGCCCGCCTGACCGAGCTGCTGAAGCAGCCGCAGTATTCGCCGCTGGCGATGGAAGAACAGGTCGTCTCGGTCTACGCCGGTACGCGCGGCTATATCGACGGTATCGCCGTCAGCGACGTCGGCCGGTTCGAGAAGGAACTGCTGGCCCGCATCCACGCGAACCACGCCTCGCTGCTGGACGGCATCCGCACCAAGAAGGACCTGACCGCCGACCTCGAGGCCGAGCTGAAGGACATCCTGGCCGCCTTCGTCAAGACTTTCGCCTGAACCCCGCCGGTTAGTTAGAGGAAGAGCAAAGCCGGATGGCCAGCCTCAAGGAAATGCGCAATCGGATCGGAAGCGTGAAAGCCACGCAGAAGATCACGAAGGCCATGCAGATGGTCGCCGCGGCCAAGCTGAAACGCGCCCAGGATCAGGCCGAGAGCGCCCGACCCTATGCGCGCAAGATGGCCTCGGTCATCGCCAACCTGGCCGCCGGCGTCTCGGGCGCCGACGCGCCCAAGCTGCTGGCCGGCACGGGTCAGGACCAGCGTCACCTGATCGTGGTGGCGACGGCGGACAAGGGTCTGGCGGGTGGTTTCTCGACCAACGTCATCCGCGCCGCGCGCGAGCGGATCAACAGCCTGATCGCCAACGGCAAGGATGTGAAGATCATCGCCGTCGGCAAGAAGTCGCGCGATCAGCTGGTCCGTCTGTACGGCGCCAAGGTGGTTCACACCTTCGAGCTGAGCGCCCAGAAGACCATCGGCCTGCCCCTGGCCCAGCCGGTCGCCGAAATGATCGCTACGGCGTTCGAGAACGGCCAGGCCGACGTGGTCACCCTGTTCTACAGCCAGTTCAAATCGGTCATCCAGCAGGTCCCGACCGGCAAGCAGCTGATCCCGGCCGTGGTCGAAGGGGACGCACAGCCCATCGACCTGAACGGCGCGGTCTATGACTACGAGCCCTCGGAAGAGGAAATCCTCGAGACCCTGCTGCCGCGCAACCTGACGACCCAGATCCTGGCCGCCCTGTACGAGAACCAGGCCGGCTTCTTCGGGTCGCAGATGGCGGCGATGGACAACGCCACGCGCAACGCCGGCGACCTCATCAACGCCCTGACGCTGCAGTACAACCGCAAGCGCCAAGCCCAGATCACCACCGAGCTGATCGAGATCATCGCCGGCGCCGAAGCCCTCTGATCCCGACCGAACAGACATTCCGATACGGACCCCAGCCATGACCGACACCGTCGCCAAGAAACCCGCCGCCAAGAAGCCGGCCGCCAAGAAGGCCGCCGCCCCATCATCGGTGGCAGCCGCCCCCGTCTCCGCCATCGCCACGGGCCGTATCGCCCAGGTCATCGGCGCCGTCGTGGACGTCGAGTTCACCGGCCACCTGCCGGCGATCCTGAACGCCCTGCATACGCAGAACATCGACCAGAAGACGGGCGAGCCCTTCACCCTGGTGCTGGAAGTCGCCCAACACCTGGGTGAGAACATGGTCCGCACCATCTCGATGGACACGACCGAAGGCCTGACGCGCGGTCAGCCCGTGTCGGACACGGGTTCGTCGATCCAGGCGCCGGTCGGTCCCGGCACCCTGGGCCGTATCATGAACGTCGTCGGCCAGCCGATCGACGAGCAGGGCCCGATCAAGACCGCCGAATTCCGCCCGATCCACAAGGAGGCGCCCTCGTTCGAGGAGCAGTCCACGTCGTCGGAAATCCTGGTCACGGGCATCAAGGTCATCGACCTGATGTGCCCCTACACCAAGGGCGGCAAGATCGGCCTGTTCGGCGGCGCCGGCGTGGGCAAGACCGTGACCATGCAGGAACTGATCAACAACATCGCCAAGGCGTACGGCGGCTATTCGGTTCTGGCCGGCGTGGGTGAGCGCACCCGCGAAGGCAACGACCTGTATCACGAGATGATCGAGTCCAACGTGAACGTCGATCCGGCCAAGAACGGCGGTTCGACCGAGGGTTCGAAATGCGCCCTGGTCTACGGCCAGATGAACGAGCCTCCCGGCGCCCGCGCCCGCGTCGCCCTGACCGGCCTGTCCATCGCCGAGTATTTCCGCGACGAGGAAGGCAAGGACGTCCTGCTGTTCGTGGACAACATCTTCCGCTTCACCCAGGCCGGTTCCGAAGTGTCGGCTCTGCTGGGTCGTATCCCGTCGGCCGTGGGCTATCAGCCGACGCTGGCGACCGAGATGGGCAACCTGCAAGAGCGGATCACCTCGACCAAGAAGGGTTCGATCACCTCGGTCCAGGCCATCTATGTGCCCGCCGACGACCTGACCGACCCGGCGCCCGCCGCCTCCTTCGCCCACTTGGACGCGACCACGGTTCTGAACCGCGACATCGCCGCCCAGGCCATCTTCCCCGCCGTCGATCCGCTGGACTCGACCTCGCGGATCATGGACCCGCTGGTCATCGGCGAGGAGCACTACAACGTGGCCCGTTCGGTCCAGGAAGTGCTGCAGCAGTACAAGGGCCTGAAGGACATCATCGCCATCCTGGGCATGGACGAGCTGTCGGAAGAGGACAAGCTGATCGTCTCGCGCGCCCGCAAGATCCAGCGCTTCCTGTCGCAGCCCTTCTTCGTGGCCGAACAGTTCACCAACTCGCCCGGCAAGTTCGTCGAGCTGGCCGACACGATCCGCTCGTTCAAGGGCATCGTCGCCGGTGAGTACGACCACCTGCCGGAATCGGCCTTCTACATGGTCGGCCCGATCGAAGAGGCCGTCGCCAAGGCCGAGAAGATGGCGTCGGAAGCCTGATCATGGCCGGCAAGCTGAACTTCTCCCTCGTCTCGCCGGAACGCGAGGTCTTTTCGGGCCTCGTGGACCAGGTGGATGCGCCGGGCGTCGAGGGCGACTTCGGTGTCCTGCCGGACCACGCCCCCTTCATGACCGCCCTGCGTGAGGGTCTGGTGACCGTCTATGTCGGCGGGACCAAGACCCAGTATGACGTCAAGGGCGGCTTCGCCGACGTCAACGGCGAAGGCCTGACCATCCTGGCCGAACAGGCGACCGAGGTCGTCGCGGCCTGATCCTTTCCAAGGGTCGTAAAGATTGAGGCCTCTCGTTTCGGCGGGAGGCCTTTTTCGTGCGGGCGGGCCCCCTCCGTCTCTCCGCTTCGCTCCGAGCCCGCCCCCCCCAGAGGGGGAGGAGCGCAACACCGAAATCCTCCCCCTCTGGGGGAGGTGTCGCCGTAGGCGACGGAGGGGGCGCGACGGCCCTTCCCCCGCAGGTAGGGGGCGGTCTATGAACGCCTCCATGACCGAAGCTCTCGACATCCATGGCGTCTGTGATCCGCGTTTCGCGGCGGTGAAGGACGCTTTCGCCGCCAATTTCACCGAGGCGCCCGAGGGGCTGAATGAGGTGGGGGCGCGGTTCTGTGTGATGATCGAGGGGGCGCCGGTCGTCGATCTGTGGGCGGGGCATGCCGATACGGCGAAGACGGCGCCCTTCGCCGAGGACACCCTGACCCCGGTGTTTTCGACCGGCAAGGCGGTGATGGCCCTGCTGATGGCTACGGCGGTTGAGGCGGGCAAGCTGGCCTATGACGAGAAGGTCTCGCAGATCTGGCCCGCCTTTGGCCAGGCGGGGAAGGACAAGGTCACGGTCGCCCAGCTGATGAGCCACCAGGCGGGCCTGCCCGGCTTTTCCGAGGCGGTGGAGCCGTCGCTGTGGTTCGATCCGGCGGCGGTCAACGCCCGGCTGGCGGCCCAGGCGCCGATGTGGGCGCCGGGTACGGCCTCGGGCTATCATCCGGTCACGGTCGGCTATCTGGCCAATGAGGTGTTCCGCCTGACGACGGGGCGGACCATGGGCCAGGCCCTGCGCGCCGACTTCGCCGATCTGGACCTGTGGATCGGCCTGCCCGAGGACCAGCACGGGCGGGTGGCCCAGATGCGCAAACCCTCGGCGGCGCCCAGCCTGGGGACGGTGGACCCCATCAAACAGGCGGCCTTCCTGGACCGGGGCTCGGCGCCGGGCGGGCGCGGCTCGACCGAATGGCGCAAGATGGAGATCCCCTCGGCCAATATGCACGCCACGGCGGCCGGTCTGGCCCGGATGCTGGGCGTTGTGGCCAATGACGGGATGCTGGACGGGCGGCGGCTGCTGTCGAAAGGCGTGCTGCGCGACCTGACGCGCGAGCGGATCCACGGCCAGGACAAGGTGCTGCCCTATGTGATCAGCTGGGCGGCGGGCCTGATGCGCAACGACGGGCTGAACGTCTTCGGGCCGGGCGAATCCTTCGGCCACTATGGCTGGGGCGGGTCGATGGCCATGGCCGATCCGTCGCGCCGCCTGTCGGCCGCCTATGTGATGACGCGCCAGTCGCCGCACCTGATCGGCGACCCGCGCCCCCGGCGGCTGCTGGAGGCGCTGTACGGGGCGTTCTAGACCGTTTCGGACAGAGCCATGGCGCGTCTTGCGGCGCGCGACCGCTGTGCAGCCCCAAGCGCAAAGACGCCGGCCCCGGCCCAGATGAAGACGAAGGAGACGATCCGCAGCGGGGTCAGGGCCTCGCCCGCCCAGACGCCACAGGCGAACTGGAGCGTGGGGGCCAGGAACTGGATGAAGCCGAGGGTGGACAGGGGCAGGCGCCGCGCCGACCAGGCGAACAGCACCAGGGGAATGACCGTCGCCGGGCCGTTGACCAGGGCCCAGGCCAGACCTGCGGGCGAGGCGAAACCCGTCGCCTGACCGTGCGTGGCCAGCCAGGCCAGGAACAGGGCGCCGATGGGCAGCAGCAACAGACATTCGACGAACAGGCCGGTCTGGGCCGAGGCGGGCACCCGCTTTCGGATCACCGCATAGGCGCAGAAGGTGATGGCCAGGGTCAGGCCGATGATCGGCACATGGCCTAGGGCTATGGTCTGGATCACCACCCCGACCGCGGCCAGGGCGATGGCGACGGCACTCCAGCGGTCGATCCGTTCACGGAACAACACCGCCCCCGCCGCCATGTTCAGCAGCGGATTGATATAATAGCCGAGGCTGGCCTCCAGCGTCGCATGCTGGGTGGTGGCGAAGACGTAGAGGCTCCAGTTGGTGGCGATCATCGCCGCCGACAGGGTCAGCCAGGCCAGGGTGCGCGGCGTGGCCAGCACCCGCCGCGCCTCGCCCCACTGGCCCGCCAGCAGCAGGAACAGGCCCGCCACGAACACCGACCAGACGGCCCGGTGGGCCAGGATCTCGGGCGCGCCGAAGCCATGGGCGGCCATGGCCATGAACAGCAGGGGCAAGAGGCCCCACAGGCTGTAGCAGGCGATGGCGGTGGCGACCGCGCGGGGATCGTTGGGGGTGGGGGCGGTCATGGGGGACTCAACTTCACTTTCGTCATTCTCCGGCAAGCCGCGCCTTCGCGGCGCAGACCGGGGAACCCAGCGGCGCCGAAGGCGAAATCTCCCAGCAGCATGACGGCCGAAATCGTGTCCGCGACAGGTTCGCGCTCACGCGCGCCGCTGGGTCCCCCGGTCGCGCTGCGCGCGCCGGAGGATGACGAAAGAAATTACACCGTGATCGAACGATACCCCGACGACGAGGTGATGACGCCGGTCTCGTCCAGCAGCTGGGCGATCTGGACGGCGTTCAGGGCGGCGCCCTTGCGCAGGTTGTCGGACACGATCCACAGGTTCAGGCCGTTCTCGACGGTCGGATCCTTGCGGATGCGGCTGACATAGACGCCGTGTTCGCCGGCGGCGTCGACGGGGGTGATATAGCCGTCGTGCTCCTGCTTATCGATGACCAGAACGCCCGGCGCCTCGCGCAGGATGGCGCGGGCCTCGTCCGGGGCGATGGGGCGGTCGAACTCGATGTTCACGGCTTCGGAGTGGCCGACGAAGACCGGCACCCGCACGCAGGTGACCGTGACCTTGATGTCGGGGTCCAGCATCTTGTGGGTCTCGTCCGACATCTTCTGCTCCTCGTCGGTCGAGCCGTCCTCGAGGAAGGAACCGATGTAGGGGATGACGTTGAAGGCGATCTGTTTCGGGAACTTCTTCGGACGGGCGTCGCCCAGGCCGTAGATGGCCTTGGTCTGGTTCCACAGCTCGTCCATGCCTTCCTTGCCGGCGCCGGACACCGACTGATAGGTCGAGACCACCACCCGTTTGATCTTGGCCGCGTCGTGCAGGGGCTTCAGCGCCGTAACCAGCTGAATGGTCGAGCAGTTGGGGTTGGCGATGATGTTCTTCTTCTTGGCGTCCTTGACCGCGTCGGGGTTCACCTCGGGCACGATCAGGGGCACGTCGGCGTCCTTGCGGAAGGCCGAGGAGTTGTCGATCACGATGGGGCCAGCCTTGCCGATCTTCTCGGACCAGGCGCGCGAGACTTCGCCGCCGGCCGACATCAGGACCAGATCGACCTTGGAGAAGTCGAACTGTTCGATGTCCTGGCATTTGATGGTCTTGTCGCCGAACGAGACCTCGACCCCCTTGGACTTGCGCGAGGCGATGGCGTGGATTTCATCGACGGGGAATTCCAGCTCCTCGAGGATGTTCAGCATTTCGCGGCCCACATTGCCCGTGGCCCCGACGATCGCGACGCGATAACCCATATTTCTTGTCCTTCGGACGCGCTACCGCTCGGCCCTCGGGACCTCGCTGCTTGAGCGCATTGTAGTGATGGCCCTGCAAATAGGCGTTCGCAGCCGCGAAGCAATCGCTTTTCGGCCGGTGGGGCCTTATGTGGGGGCTCATGACCTCCCGCATCCGAAACGCCTACGACATCCGCGTGGAAGAGGGCGTGCTGACGCCCGATCCGGCCCAGGCCTCCGTCATTGTCGCCCTGGAGCGGCTGGAGGTCGATCTGGCTAAACGGGGCCTGTTTGGGCGCGCCCCCGAGGTGAAGGGGATCTATCTGTGGGGACCGCCGGGACGGGGCAAGTCCATGCTGATGGACCTGTTCTATTCCGCAACGCCCGAGCCCCGGAAAACGCGCGCCCATTTCCACGCCTTCATGGCCCGGATCCACGACCTGGTGCGCCAGTGGCGCGAGGGGGATGCGAAGACCCGCAAGGCCGTGTTCGGGACGCACAAGGGCGACGATCCCATTCCCCCCATCGCCAAGCTGATCGCGTCCGAAGCCCGGCTGCTGTGTTTCGACGAGCTTCAGGTAACGGACATCGCCGACGCCATGATCCTGGGCCGGCTGTTCGAGGCTCTGTTCGAGGATAAGGTGGTGCTGGCCATCACCTCGAACCGGGCGCCCGAGGACCTTTACAAGAACGGCATCAACCGCCAGCTGTTCGTCCCTTTCATCGACATCCTCCGCGACCGGTGCGCCGTGGTCGAGACGGCGGGGGCGCGCGACTGGCGGCTGGACCGGCTGAGTTCGGCCCAGGTCTGGCATACGCCGGACGACCGCGCCGGGTTCGAAGACCTGTGGCGCGAGCTGAAGGGGGGCGAGCCGGAAGAACCGGCGCATCTGACCGTCCTGGGGCGCGATGTCGTGGTGGAGCGGACGGTGGGGTCGATGGCGCGGGCCAGCTTTGCGGACCTGTGCGGCCGGCCGCTGGGGCCGCAGGACTATCTGGCCATCGCCGAACGGTTCCACACCCTGTTCCTGGAGGAGGTGCCGATCCTGAGTTCGGCCAACCACCACGAGGCGCGCCGCCTGGTGACCCTGGTGGACGCCCTGTACGAGGCCAAGACCAAGCTGATCGTCCTGGCCGCCGCCCGGCCCGAGGCCCTCTATACCGAAGGGGTGGGGGCGTTCGAGTTCGAACGGACGGTGTCGCGGTTCAACGAGATGCAGAGCAAGGACTGGCTGGCTCACGTGCGGGAGTAGATCCCTCTCCCAGCGGGAGAGGGCTTGAGCGCCCGAGAGCGTAGCGATCGGGTTTCGCGCGAAAGGGTGAGGGGCAAGGGGGTGCGAACTGGCCCACCGGCGGTCCCCTCATCCGGCCCTGCGGGCCACCTTCTCCCCACGGAGACCTCTGCGAAACATTTGGGGTGTTGCGGGGATGTGATTCCCAGCGGGGCGGGGTCGTGATTCTCTATCTGTGACGGGATCCGTAGAAGCGAGGGGCGGTTATGGCCGATCAGCAGTTGAGCTTGGCTGAGACGTTGGTCGATCCGAGATTGGGGACGAACGCGCGACTGGACGCCATTGGCAAGGTGATCGACTGGGCCCCGCTGGAGAAGCTGGCCGAGCAGGTCCATGCGGGCAGGTTGGGGCGCAAGCCCTACCGGGCCAGCGCGATGATCCGGGCTTTGTATCTGCAGATGCTCTACGGCCTTTCGGACCCGGGCTTGGAAGAGGCGCTGACCGATCGCCTGTCGTTCCGGCGCTTCTGCGGGCTGGGCCTGGATGAGGCGACGCCGGACGAGACGACGATCTGCCGGTTCCGCCTGACGGCGGCCAGGAAGGGGTGATGCAGGCCTGTTTCGAGGAGGTGAACCGCCAGTTGGACGCGCGGGGCCTGATCGTTCGCAGCGGCACGCTGATGGACGCCACCCTGCTGGCGGCGGCGTCGCGCAAGCCCGACATCAAGCAGGGCGCGGGCGCGGGGCTGGAGCGCGAACCCGGGGCCAGCTGGACGCGCAAGAACGGCAAGAGCCACTTTGGCTATCGGCTGCACGTGGCCACCGACCAGGGCTTCAACCTGATCCGGGCCGTGGTGCTGACCCCGGCCCATGTCGGCGAGAGCCTGGTGGCCGAGACGCTGATCCAGGGCGACGAGAAGGCGGTCTATGCCGACAAGGGCTACGAGCACAAAGGACGGCGCGCCCGATTGAAGGCACGCGGGTGCAAGGATCGCATCTGCCACCGCTCGCACAAGCACCAGAAGGCCTTGCCCTACTGGCAGACCCAGAGGAACAAGCTGATCGCCAAGCGCCGGGCCGTGGTCGAGCAGGTGTTCGGAACTGCCCGGCGGGTGTTCGGCTACGCCCGCGCCCGATCAACCAGCTTCGCCGTGAACCTCGCCGACATCTTCCGTCTGGCCACAGTGTTCAACCTACGCCGCGTCGCAGGATTGCCGGCGACCTGACAGCCGAGTTGCGTCCAACGCCCAGCCAAGGCCGCCGACAACGCCCCAACAGGCGATCAACATCGCCTGTCCGACAGACCCGTGACCTCGGCGACGAGACCCTCCCAGTCAAATGCCTCATTCCGCAGAGGTCTCCCACGGGAGAAGGAAGAAAGAAAAAAGGCCTGCGGAGCGATCCGCAGGCCCTTCGTCATTCGATCTGGATGATCGCCTAAGCCAGCGAGGCGTCGATATCCTTGCAGGCTTGCAGCAGGCCCTGGACCGAGGCGACGGACTTTTCGAACATCGCCTTTTCGTCGTCGTTGGTGGTGAACTCGATCACCTTTTCGACGCCGGCGGCGCCGATCATGGCCGGGACGCCGACATAGAGGTCCGACAGGCCGTATTCGCCCGACAGCCAGACGGCGCAGGGCAGGACGCGCTTCTGGTCCAGCAGGTAGGACTTGGCCATCGCAATCGCGCTTTCGGCCGGGGCGTAGAAGGCCGAGCCGGTCTTCAGCAGGGCCACGATCTCGCCGCCGCCCTTGCGGGTGCGGTCGACGATGGCGTCCAGCTCGTCCTGCGACAGGAAGCCGGCCGCGACCGCGTCGGGCAGGGGCAGGCCGCCGACGGTGGAGTGGCGCACCATCGGCACCATGTCGTCGCCGTGACCGCCCAAGGTCCAGGCGTGGATGTCCTGAACCGAGACGCCGGTCTTTTCAGCCAGGAAGTAGGCGAAGCGCGCCGAGTCGAGCACGCCGGCCATGCCGACGACCTTCTCCTTGGGCAGGCCCGAGAACTTCTGCAGGGCCCAGACCATGGCGTCGAGCGGGTTGGTGATGCAGATGACGAAGGCGTTGGGGGCGTGGGCCTTGATGCCCTCGCCGACGGCCTTCATGACCTTCAGGTTGATGCCGATCAGGTCGTCGCGGCTCATGCCCGGCTTGCGCGGCACGCCGGCGGTGACGATGCAGACGTCGGCGCCCGCGATGTCGGCGTAGTCGTTGGCGCCCTTCAGGGCCACGTCCGAGCCGAAGACGGCGGTGGCCTCGGCGATGTCCAGCGCCTTGCCCTGGGGGGTGCCTTCAGCGATGTCGAACAGGATCACGTCGCCCAGCGCTTCGCGCGCGGCCACGTGGGCCAGGGTGCCGCCGATCATGCCGGCGCCGATGAGGGCGATCTTCGCGCGAGCCATGGATGTCTCCGTTTATTGCGTGTGCGAATGGGGATTAATCGTGCGGGCGGTCTAGACCCGCAAAGGCGGCGCTGCAAGGCTGGCTGACGCGCCTTCAGGAGCCCCGATGACCGACTTTCGTCCAGACCCCGCCTTCGAAGCCGGCTCCGTCGCCGCCGCGGAATGGCCGTTGTGCCATGTGCGGCTTCAGGACGACGCCCGCTTCCCCTGGCTGATCCTGATCCCGCGCGTCGCGGGAGCGGTGGAGCTGGAGGATCTGAGCGTCGAACAGCGGGGCGCGCTGATGGAAGAGACGGTGCGGGCGGGCCAACTGGTCCGACGGCTGGGCGCGGTCGAAAAGCTGAACGTGGGGGCCATCGGCAATGTGACGGCGCAGTTGCATGTTCATATGGTCGGCCGCCGCCGCGACGACGGTCTGTGGCCCGATCCGGTCTGGGGGCGGGGGCCTGCGGTTCCGTATACGGCGGATGAGCGGGCGCGGCTGCTGGCGGTGATCGTGGGGGCTTAGGCTCTCAAACCCCACCCGTCATCCTCGCCCTCGCGGCGCCCCGTCCCCAAAAACTAAACCGGACAGCGGCGCCGCAAGGCCCTGGGATGAGGATCGGAAAGTGACGATGAGGGGGGAGAGGGGAGAAAGCTGATGAACTAGTTTGCAAAACAGACTAGTCTGTGGGATATGGCTTTCACCATCAGGGAGGAGGTCTCATGTCGGCATCTGAAATCGAGCGGTCCGAGCGCCTGCACGGGCTGGACGCCTTGAGGGGCGGGGCCCTGTTGCTGGGGGTGGTGGTGCACGCCAGCCTGTCCTTCTTTCCGCAGCAGATCTGGATCGTGGCGGACGACAGCCGTTCGATCTGGGCGGCGGGGCTGTTCTTCGCCATCCACCTGTTCCGGATGACGGCCTTCTTTCTGATCGCCGGCCTGTTCGCCCATCTGATGCTGGCGCGCCGCGGTTGGCGGGGCTTCGCCAAGGATCGCGCGGCTCGCATCGCCGGGCCGCTGGCGGTCTTCTGGCTGCCGGTGTTGGCGGGGATCATCGTCGCCCTGGTGTGGAACGCCCACGTCAACGGCCTGGTCACGCCCGGCGCCCCGCCGCCGCCGCCGCCGACCCATGACTGGACCAATTTCCCGCTGACCCATCTGTGGTTCCTGTATCTGCTCAGCCTGTTCTGCATCGCGGCCCTGGTGCTGAGGGCGCCCTTCGCCGCCCTGGATCGGGCCGGAGGCTGGGGGCGCGGAGTCGATCGCCTCACCGGGGTTCTGATCGGCTGGCAGACGCCCTTCATCCTGGCCGCCCCGCTGGCGCTGGCCTTCTGGCTGGACCCCAAGTGGATCGCCTTCTTCGCCGTGCCGACGCCGGATACCGGACTGGTTCCGCATACAGCCGCCCTCGTCGGCTTCGGCGGCGCCTTTGTCCTGGGCTTCCTGCTGGACCGCCGTCGCGACCTGCTGGAGCGGCTCGCCGGCTTCTGGCCGGTCTATCTGATCCTGGCGGTGGTCGCGGGCGTGTGGTCATGGCGGCTGGCGGGCGGACCCAGCCTTGAGCCCATGGCCGATCCGACCCCGGCCAAGGCGGTCGCCGCCGCCGTGGTCGCCGTCGCCGTCTATGCCTCGGCCCTGGCGGCGACCGGCCTGTGCCTGCGCTTCCTGTCCGGATACAGCTCCGTCCGGCGCTACTTCGCCGACGCCTCCTACTGGGTCTACATCCTGCACCTGCCGCTGGTCATGCTGGCCCAGGTCTGGGTGCAGGACTGGGACGCGCCCTGGCCGGCCAAGCTGGCGGGGGTGTCGCTGGGGGTGCTGGCCGTCTGTCTGGCGACCTATGAACTGCTGATCCGCCATAGCTTCATGGGCCGCTGGCTGAACGGACGCCGGGTTCCCTGGCGGCGCAGCCCCGCGCCCGTCCTGTCTCCCGCCGAATAGCTTGCCAACCCCGGCCGCCGCGTCCATCCGAGTGACGCGCCCGCCGCAGAGGAATCATCGATGATCGACACGTCCCGCAGCACGCCCGAGGCCGACCTGGCCTTCCTCCGTTCAATCGTCCAGGGCGGGGGCGATCCGCGCGCGACCCTGACCATGGGGGTCATGTATCTGGCCGGCGGCCTGTTGTACGGGCTTCAGTGCCTGGTCCACATCGGCCAGTCCCTGGGCATCGTCCGCTGGTCGGGGCCGGTCAGCCTGGCCTTCGTCGCCGGGATCACCGTCGCCTTTCTGGTGGTGATGGTCTGGGCCATCCGCGAAGACCGCAAGCGACCCAAGGCCAGCCCCATCGTGACCCGGACCTTGAACGCGGCCTTCAGCGGGGCGGGCATGGCCAATCTGGCCATCATCATCGTCTTCGGTTTCGGCGCGGCGCGGGACGAGGATTTCGCCGTCTGGCTCTATTACCCGGCCATGATCTTCGCCCTTCAGTCAGCGGCCTGGTACGTGGCCTGGACCCTGAAGAAGAAGGGCTGGATGCTGGCGGCGTCGCTGGGCGGGTGGGCGACGGCGGTGGCGCTGGGCCTGCTGGTGCGCCAGCCGCTGATCTATCTGTATGTCGCCACGGCGGCGCTGTTCCTGCTGTTCGCGGGGCCGGGTTGGATCATTACCCGCGAGTCGCTGAAGAAGCGCACCGTCGATGCGGACGCCGGCTGACCCATGGGGCTGAACGACCTGGGGCGGATCGACGAGGTCATCCACGGCCGCATGCGGCTGGGGATCATGGTCTATCTGGCCGATGCGGAGGCGGCCGACTTCACCGAGCTGAAGACGGTGCTGGAGGCGACGCAGGGTAATCTGTCGGTCCATATCAAGAAGCTGGAGGAGGCCGGCTATGTCGCCGTGGCCAAGAGTTTCGTGAACAACAAGCCCCTGACCCGGGTGTCGATCACGCCTGAGGGGCGCAAGGCCTTCGCGGCCTATCTGGACGCGCTGGGCGGGCTGATCGGGAGGCCGGGATGACGGTTCAGGTCATGGGCATCGTCAACGTCACGCCCGACAGCTTCTCCGACGGGGGGCGGTGGGCGTCGACGCAGGCGGCTGTGGACCAGGCGATGCGGCTGGTCGAGCAGGGGGCGGAGGTGCTGGACATTGGGGGCGAGAGCACTCGGCCGGGGGCGGAGCCGGTGGGCGAGGCCGAGGAGATCGACCGGGTCGCGCCGGTGATCGCTGCGGTTCGCGCGCGGTGGGCCGGCCTGATCAGCGTGGATACGATGAAGCCGGCGGTGGCTCGGGCCGCCGTGGCGGCGGGGGCGGCCATGTGGAACGACGTGACGGCCCTGACCCATGCGTCCGACAGCCTGGCGGTTGCGGCCGAGCTGGGGTGCGAGGTGGTGCTGATGCACATGAGGGGGGAACCCCGGACCATGCAGGCCGATCCCCGCTATGACGAGGTGGTGGGCGAGGTGG